>JAFMBQ010000116.1 GCA_017858365.1 Algoriphagus sp.
TTCTTTGTCATCTATTTGTAAAATTAGCAGACACACTTAACTGAACACTCTCGATTTCTTTGTAAATCTTTTTTAAAAAACCTCACTCATTAAAGAAGGGCTTCATCTCCGTGTGAATATTTTCCCGAAGTTCTTTCAACCGCATCGCATATTCCTCCAGATGCTTTTCTTGATCGGTTTGAGGAACCCAAGGCTTTACTTTTTGAGGTTCTCCATTTTCATCCACAGCCACGAAAATGATAATACAGTGGGTCTTTTTTTCGAAGACAGGCTCCGAAAAATTACGGGAATACACTTCCACCATGATGTGAATACTGGAAGAACCAGTGTAAATCACGGCACATTCTACCTTGATTACCTCTCCGATGCTGATCGGCTTATAGAATCGGATCCCTCCTACATACACGGTCACACAATAGCTTTCGGCCCAAGTTCGGGCGCAAGTATAAGCAGCCTGATCGATCCACTTCATCACAGAACCTCCATGTACTTTTCCTCCAAAATTGATATCTGAAGGTTCGCTGATAAATTGAAAGGTGGTTTTGTGAGGATATTCCATGAGAATTTGTGTTAATATAGTTTACTAAGCTAAGGGGATATTTTAAAATCAAATTTTTACCGACTCAAACTCTTACTGAATTATCGTCCGAAAAGTCAAATTGATCCTCGGTTGAGAGACTTTTGTGGTGGGAGGAAGTCGGTGAAGCCAATGCGTTTGGCAGGTGCCGGCCATTTCAAGTAGGCTTCCATGTTCTAAAATCACCTCGACTTTTTCTGCAGTTTCTTTGTGCTTAAAGGTGAATTTCCGAACCGCACCAAAACTCATGGAGGCGATCGATCCGTTCTTTTTAAGATCTTTTTCTCCATCGCTGTGCCAGGCCATACCTTCCGAACCGTCATGATATAAATTTAGCAAACAGGAATTGTAGGTTTCGCCAGTATGCTTCTCGCAAATGGCTTTTAATTTTTTGAGTTCGGCTGTCCAAGGAAGTGCACGCTTAGTGATTTTGGAATAGGTATACTCAAAGGGATGTTCTCCATACCAGCCCACTTTCCGCTTGGTTTCGATTAACTTCCCAAACATCATGGCTTGGTCATTTTTCCATTCGATCGTCTCAAGTAATCGATTAAAAAAGTGATCGGCTTCGGGGGTTGGTAGGACATAGCCGAAGTAATTCACTATACCATCTATTGGGAGAAGATTGGTGCTGGAGTTAAATAAGTCCATGGATTGTATTCGATTATTTTAAAGTGGAATTTAAGTTAACCTAACCAATTGGGCTCATTTTTGATTTGCTTTTTCGCAGGTTCTATTTTTTATTTTGCGTGTTAACCTTTCAGAAGACAAATAATGGACAACCAAATTCAGGCAAGGTCAGTATTTTAAAACAAGAATTCTTACCAGAAACTTGTAACACAGGCAAGGAATTAGAATGCTTAATTAAAGAATCCATAAACATTTTCAACAAGGAAAGACCTTACCTATGTCTCAATATGAAAACCCCAAATGAAATCCATCAAAAAACCGAGAAAGAAAATATCCCTCGGCTAATTTCACAAACTTAACCCTGTCAATCTATTTCAGGACGGGTCAAATTTTAGAAAACATTCCTCTAAACCATCTCAGGAATAAAAACTGGAGAGAAAAGAAATTGATCTGGTTTAAAGGAGGTTTTGCGATACATCGTATTGGCGATTAAGTGCATTTTAGGCACAAGCCCTTTTAAAAATCCGCTCAAGGGTAGATCTGGTCACTCCCTTGCCAATCACCACTACCTGAGATTTTGGAGAAATTCTCATGTTCTTGGGAAGTTCAAAACTAGTCAAAGATACCTGACTTCCATTGGATTGGAGTAAGTGTGGACTATCGGAGGAATCCAAATAAACTAGTCCTTTGACCCGATAGATCTGCTGGTAATGAAGAAAAAAAAGGATAGTCATCTGGTTAATTAAGAGATCTCGATCGAAGCCCTTCTCGAATTCCATCAAGAAACTTTTGAAAGGGTGACGCATTACCCCATCCGTTTCTTTTGAGGGTTTGGGAAAAGTCCACAGACTTCTTGACCCTTCTAGCGAACTAAAATCCAACTTCCCGAAATCAATAAAAACGATTTTGGCGAGCGGGTTCAAAGCCTTGAGATCTTCTTCTAATTGCTTGAGATAGGAGACCGAGACGCTAGACTTTTTATTGACGAGGAGAAGATCTGAGGAGGTTATCTGTCGAATGATTTCTGGGACTTCTTCGATTTGATCGGCAACTTGATCCGCATCGATCACACAACAAAGCTGTTTAAGGGCGAAAATCTTTTGAAGGCTGGAGTCCTCAAATAGTGCGACCAAACTTCCAGGATCTGCTACTCCCGAGGCTTCAATAAATAAATTGTCAGGCCGAGGATCCATCTGCATCAGTTGAAGGAGGATTTCCTCCAGTTCTTGATCCAATGAGCAGCAAATGCACCCATTGGTCAGCTCAAAAATCGACTCCTTCTTTATTTCCACAATCATAGAGTCTATGGATATCTTGCCAAATTCGTTCTCAATGACAACGTTTCGTTCATTAGGCTTTTGAGCGAGGAGGTGATTCAATAAGGTTGTCTTTCCAGAGCCCAGAAATCCGGTAAGAATATATACGCTTATGGCTGAATTACTCATAGTTTCAAATCAAATAGGCCATTCATCGGCAAATTGTTTGCTCAAAGAGAAATTTTTCTCCTCAGCTTCTGTCACCAGACATTTGGTAAGCTCGCTTGTAATAGATTCCTGATCTAATTCCTGACCAATCAGGACCAGTTCGTTCATCCGATCACCAAACTCCGAATCCCATTTTTCATGAATCTGACTTTTGCTTTCTACATAGGCTGGATTGAGCAATCTTTCTTTTTCTGTGTATGCTGCCCACCAATTGCCAAAAAGCTCGGCCTTCAATGACCCACCTGCCTGACTCCAAATTAAAGCATGATGCGGTCGGGATGCGATCCAGAATAAGCCTTTACTTCTTAATATCGATGTCGGCCAAGCGTCACAGATATAGCTCCAAAACCTACCCGGGTGAAAAGGTCGTCGATCTCGAAATACAAAGCTTGTGATTCCATACTCTTCGGTTTCTGGGACGTGAATATTATTAAGCTCCTTGAGCCAGCCGGCTGATTGCTCTGCCTTATCGTAGTCGAATAAGTGGGTGTTCAATACTGCTTTGGGATCGATTTTCCCGTGTGTAGTTCGAATGATTTTTGCATCTGGATTGAGCTTGATGATCACCCCCTCTAGAAGTTTCAGTTGTTCCTCGACTACCAGATCAGTTTTGTTTAGCACGATCACATTTGCAAATTCCACTTGATCTACAAGGAGATTGACGATGGTACGGCGATCTTCCTCGTCATCAGTCATTTGTCGGTCTACGATCGTATCCGCGGAACCGAAATCTTTGAAAAAATTAAAGGCATCCACGACTGTGACCATGGTGTCTAATCTGCTGATATCATTGAGGTCAAGTAGTCGATCACCGGTCTCAAATGTGAAAGTCTGAGCCACAGGGATCGGTTCGGATATACCTGTACTTTCGATCAGGAGGTAGTCAAATTTATTTTGCTTTGCCAATTTCTGCACTTCTAGGATCAGGTCTTCCCTCAGGGTACAGCAGATGCAGCCATTGGATAGCTCAATGAGCTTTTCTTCAGTTCTGGAAAATTTGATTTCATTTTGAATCAACTTTGAGTCCACGTTTACCTCGCTCATGTCATTGACGATCACCGCTACTTTGTAGCCTTCCCGATTGTTGAGTACGTGATTGAGGAGGGTGGTTTTACCTGCTCCTAGGAAACCGCTCAAGACAGTTACCGGAATTCTCTTTTTCATAAGTTAGGATTTTGGATTTGACAATCTGGGTATTCGATTTTTGACTTGTTGATATAGCACCAATTGGTGTAGTGGGCTATCCCTATGAGGATAGCGCCAAGAGGCGAAGTAATTAATTCGAATTCTTCGGGCCCCCATAAAAGGCCAAATGCAATAATTGCAAAACCAAGGCTTCCGATAAGTATTGGCAGTTTTTTTCGGTGATGCCGAAGGTAGCCATGGGTCAAAGCATACAATGCCAGAAACAGGCTGAATAGGATAATTCCATTCTCGATACAAAGATTATCTAAATAGCTCAACCCTAAAAATGGAAGTGCGCTGATTAGGAATGGTAAAAATGCGCAGTGGATAGCACAGCCTATGAAGGCAGTAAAACCTATAAAGTCCGGGTGGGTTCCTACAAAAGTGTTTTTCATACAGTGCTTATTTGCAATATTATTGCAAGTATAAAAACTTCTATATTTAAATGCAACAACATTGCAAATATAGAAAGAGCACAGTAGTTTAGCATATCCTAAAAGACCAAAGTATGCTTAGTACCCATTCTCTTTCATTTGAGTATGATGAACACAATCAGTTAGAATTTCCAGATTTAAAATTACAGGTAGGCGATAACCTACTCATCTTAGGAGAATCAGGAATTGGTAAAACCACACTTTTACATCTTATTTCTGGCTTATTAAAGCCCAAAACCGGAAAAATAATCATTGATGGCACGGATCTGTTTCAATTATGCGACAAACAGCTGGATACCTTTAGAGGGGGTGCAATAGGCATTGTTTTTCAAAGACCTCATTTTATCAATTCCCTGACTTTAGGTGAAAATTTGGCTTTGATCCAGTTTCTTGGAAAAAAGAAGGCTGATCCAGTCCGGATCAACTTGGTGCTGGACAGTCTGGGAATGCTATCTAAAAAAAATAGGAAGCCACACCTTCTTTCTCAGGGTGAGCAGCAGCGGGCAGCCATTGCATTGGCAGTCATCAACCAACCCAAACTAATTCTGGCAGATGAGCCCACCGCAGCTTTGGATGACAAAAACTGCATCAAGGTCATAGAATTATTAAAAAGCCAAACCAAAAGGAATAAGGCCAGTCTAATCATCATCACCCATGATCAGAGGCTGAAATCAGAATTTCGGAATTCGGTTTCACTGGCTTCAAAAATGGAAATTCTTCCATTCAATTAATCAGCCATGAAATCGAGCATGCCTGCGGCGCCACACACTGGTATGAATAAAAACCTCGCGAGATTCCATGTAAGCTTTGAGAAAGAATTATAGACAAATGAAATCGAGCATGACCCAAAGAGACACACAGAGGTATATCCCGATAGACATCGGGAAATTCGTACGAAGATTCTCCCGAAGAAAAATCGGGACAGGCTATATGACCTTTAATAATCAAATTATAATCAGATGAATATTTCCCTTTTGAGTATCAAAAATATAGCCTCTAAACCTCTTTCTACAAGTTTAAGCCTTATTTTGCTGTCGCTCGGTGTCGGTCTTATCTCACTGATGCTTCATATTGATAAGCATTTGCAAGCACAGATGACCAATACTATCCGAGGTATAGATATGGTAGTGGGAGCAAAGGGCAGCCCTCTACAGCTGATTCTCTCGGCAGTTTTTCAGGTAGATGTTCCTACTGGGAATATCAAGCTTTCTGAAGCTAATACACTCCAAAAAAACAGTTTGGTGGAGTATGGGATTCCCTTGTCCTATGGGGATACTTACCAAAGTTTCCGAATCGTGGGGACTACCCAAGAATATCCAGCATTGTACGCTATGCAGCTCGCAAAAGGTGATTTTTGGGATATGTCCCTTCAGGTTACTCTAGGTGCTTCCGTTGCTGAAAAAACAGGACTTAACATTGGGGATACTTTTTTAGGTTCCCACGGACTAAGCGAAGGAGGACATGTTCACGAAGATCAATATTACACCGTCACTGGCATTTTTAAATCTTCCGGTACCGTGATTGATCAGTTGATATTGACGGGACTTGAAAGTGTCTGGGATATTCATGGTTCGCATGCAGACTACGAAAGAGATTCAGTAGAACACAAGTCAGGACATACTGAATCAGGGGAAAAGATTGAAGCTACCCAGACGGATGAACAAAACCATGTTGATGAATACACAAATGAAAATCATGGAGAATCGGAAGATGACCGGGAAATCACGGCTATGCTGATCAAATTTCGTAGCCCGATGGGCATGGTTCTGTTGCCCCGCATGGTCAATGAAAACACCAATATGCAGGCTTCACTTCCCAATTATGAACTGCTAAAGCTGTTTAGTCTTATGGGAATCGCGACCACTACACTCTCCATGGTGGCATTTGTAGTGATTCTGGTTTCAGGGATTAGTGTGTTTATAAGCCTGTATCTGAGTCTGAAAGAACGCACCTATGAGATGACGTTGCTTCGGACTTACGGTGCTTCCCGTCGACAGCTGCTCGGGATGATATTTCAGGAGGGAGCACTAATTGCGCTTACCGGATTTATCCTAGGCCTGATGCTGAGTAGAGTAGGCTTACTTGTGATTTCGATGATGCTGAAGTCTGACTATTCTTATGATTTTTCGGAATCCATTATGCTCAAAGAAGAAGGCTATTTGCTGATGATCACCTTGTGTATCGGGCTCATGGCTGCCCTTGTTCCAGCCATACAAGTCGTAAAAATCAACTTATCTAAAACCTTGGCTGATGCTTAGATCCCTATTATTCATTCTATCCTTTTTTTCATTTTCCAACGCTTACTCACAGACCAAAATAAACTGGGATACGCTTTCGGATGTGAAATTCACTGATAAATACAGCAAAGAAGTACAAGCCTATTATTACTTTCCGACTTTTGGTCCCAAGGTGATGGCTGTGGCAAATCGGGAGGTAATTCTAAGGGGTTATGTGCTGGAGATCGACCGCGGCAAAGACGTATATATTCTCTCGGCCAATCCATTTTCCTCCTGTTTTTTTTGTGGAGGCGCTGGCCCTGAATCGATTGTCGAGCTAAAGCTACCTAAAGGACATCCGAATTGGAAAATGGATCAGCAAGTCACGTTCAAAGGAAAATTGAAACTCAATGCCATCGATATCTATCAATGCAACTACATCCTTGAAAATGCGGTCGTCTATTCAGAGAAATGAAAATTGGAAATCTTCAAACCCATCGTAGTCTCCTAAGTAGTGGTAATTTGTACCCCTTCCAATCTCGTTTTAAACGATCAAAGTATAGTTTTTAAGTAGATGGGTTATGACTCTAGTTTTTAGGAGCTAATAATTCCCGGATTTGATTTTCAAGAAGTGCCGCTTGTTTTTCAGCTTCTGGTAAAGGTAGTCCTTCTGCTATTCCCGGACGTAGGTGTCCAGTAGCACTTAAGTAGGCATCTCGAAGGATTTTTTGCTTTTGAGAGATCAAAATAAACAGATCCAACCCATTTGGATAGGTTGAAATCAATTCTTCAAAAGTTGTTTTCGAATCTATTTCTCCAAGTCCAAGAAACTCCAGGATTGGCTTTGCCATCAGCCAGTGACCAGTTGAATTCGGATGAACTCCGTCTTTTGCTAAATAGAACTCCGGTTCCACTTTACGTTGGGCCTCTAGGTAGGCTTTCACGGGGAAATGGATATCGATTACTTCCCAACCATATTTAGATTTTTGAGTGATCAACCAATCGGCGTATAAGTCTAGGGTGATGGAGTAGGGGATTCCTTTTTCAGGATCATAAATTGGTGGCGTAAGGAAGATTGGTCTAGCATTGAAGGCTCGAATTTTTTGATCCAGCCAGCTCATTCCATCTGCATATTTGTTAAATCGCGTGGAGTCAAAAGGCAGGTAAATCCCATCATTCATCCCGTAATTCACAAAAACTAATTCGGGCTGAATTTGGGTGAAAATCCGATCCAGACGCTCATGTAAGTCCGGTCTAGGAAAAGCTCCTCCAGCATGACCTTCTTCCGAAAGACCCGAAACCGTCTCGCTGGGCAAGCCCAGATTGAGCCAATCCAATTTCCTGTCTGGATGATTCAGGCGATAAACCGTCTCCACATAGGCGAGATATTCTCCGCTGTACGTGATGCTATTTCCCAGAAACAAGATCTGTTTGGTGTCCTTTGAAATAGGTTCAACCTCTTGGCCTTTTGCCTCAGCTAAAAAAAGAAATGAAAAGAGTAAAAAGAGGATTTGGGATTTCATTGACACACTTATTTTTCAGCTGCAGGAAAACTATGCAGATTCTTTATTCTCCAACCATCGGTAGTTTTCACAGCAATCGCACTCTCTATCCAATGAATTTCACGTACAGTTTTCCCATCGACCGAAATGGTAGCATAATTATGATAAATCGTATAGCCCATATTTTGATCCACATGCGTTTCAATAAAATCAAATTTGTTGATGCGCTCACTTGACGATCTTTTTTTGGCATTATCTAGAATCCCTTTGATAATTTCCATATCCCAGATTTCACCGTTCTCCAAGATTTTGATATCAGGAGTATAGTATTTATCGATTTGATCGAGGTCATAGGTCGAAAATAGCGCATCAAAAGATTCCTGAATGAGGTTTTGAATTTGAGCTTCATCCGATAGTGGTGTATTTTGCTGAGCAAAAGAGGTTATGAATGTGCCTAAGAAAAGTAGCAGGAAAGACAGTTTTTGCATGGTGATTAGTTGAGGTTAAGTTGAAAAAATGCAGCTCTAACTTGGAGCCGCCTTATGATTTAATTATTGAAGTTTTATTTCAATTGACCTGAAGCAGGTATAAATCGAGCAGCAAGATCCGGGTCCGCCATGTCTTTATCTAGTGGAAACATCGGTCGGTTGATTCGTTTGTAACCCAGTCGCTCCAGATCCTGATCCACTCCGCCCGGAGTCAAAGCCATGATCCAATCGCCACGCATGTCGTAAAGGTCTGGAACTAAGTAGCCGATTTTCACAACTACGATATTACTATTTCTTGGATCCAAACCGAGATTGGTAAAGTCAGATTCATTGTGGTAAGGTTTGCGGTTTTTGGTCACAATCACATGAACAGAACCAATCTTTACGACGACTTCCACTCCTGCATCGATGTCACCTTCCAAAATTGCTTCCACTGTACCCGTTAATTTCAAAGGCGGGGCAAAACGATTATCTACCATTGCTCCAGCCATTCCAGTTACTTGATTTCCCACACCTACTTCCATTGCTTTTTCGACCAAATCAGGCCCTGGAATCGATGCGTAAATTACAGAAGGACCAGTTGCAGATTTGAACTCTGGCTGCTTTAGGATTTCATTCAAGGTCCAGGTCACATCCCCGGCGCCTCCAGCAGTAGGATTGTCTCCCATGTCTGAAATCATAAATGGTTTTTTGTCGCTTCGCAAAGCCATCGCCAAACTCTCATCTAACGTTGCCACCGGGGCAACAAATTCGAATTCATTTCTTACTCCCCAAAAGCTGTTTGCTAGATATTCTGCAGCTTCCTTGACGGCTTTTTCATCATCTCCAGTGACCATGACTACGCCGTGATTCCGAGGTTCGTCTGCCCAAGGATAGCCCATCCAAATTGCAGCATCGATAATTCCATCTTTTTCGGTCAAAGCTGGGATTTTAGCATAAAGTCCCTTTCCGGGTTCGATCCGCGTACTCGTTTTTTCACCGGGCAGTAATATCGGAACTGGAATCCAAGCTTTGAATGCTGGCTTTCCTTTTCCGCTTTCCAGCCGATCAAGAAGGTTTTCTACCGCCCGCTTTTTCGAATCGAGCGCATCTTCATGGGGAGCCATTCGATAGCAAGTGATCAAATCTGAGTTTTCTGCCAAGCGAGGAGAGACATTTCCATGAAGGTCCATGGAGGTTGAAATCAGTGTTTCATAGCCTATCACTTGTCGAACTCGAACAATAAAATCTCCCTCAGGATCATCCAAGCCTACCACACTCATGGCACCATGGATATCGAAAAATAGCCCATCGTAAGGAAGGTTTGCTTTCAAGCGATCTAAGGTTTCATTCACCAGGCTTTCATACGCTTCGCGGGAGACCGCACCGCCAGGAAGGGCATGTGCACGTAATGTAGGAATCCAATTTGCTCGTTTTCTGTCCATGGAATCTTCTGCCAGAAATGGGTAAAAGCTAAAAATATCCTCTTCTCTTTTCGCTTTGAAAGCTGCTTCCTCCGTCACTGCGGGGGAGAAAGTGCTGGATTCGATGGCAAGTCCTGCAATTGCAATTTTTGGAAGTTTAGGTTCTTTTGGGGTACAGGAGAAAGCTGAAATGGTCAGGAGGAAGGAGAGGATGGATTTCAAGAGAGTGGGAGATTGGAGATAAAGAGAATGGAGAATAAGAGATTAAGAGAAAAGAGAATTACGATTTATTACTAGATTTCATTTGGAATCGCACCCAATTCCCCCTTTTAAGGGGTGGGGAGGGTTTTTTATCCTAGCTACCGGATTTAAAGATCCGATCCATCAATACCCATTTTTCACCAGGTTTGGCCCAAGGGATAGGTTGCTGGAAAGTCCACATCAAGGCTTCCCACTTTTGAATGATGGGGCTTTGAGCATCTTTTTGTGCTTTTTCTTCCAAAGAAAAGTCATCGGTTGTTTCCATAATCATAAACATTCGGTTACCAGTT
>JAFMBQ010000117.1 GCA_017858365.1 Algoriphagus sp.
ATCAACTCAGCCGCATCCAGCGCACTTCTTCCACGCCATGGTGATCCAGCAGAGTGAGCCGCTTCTCCTGAAAAGGTATATTCAACAGAAATCAAACCTGTTCCAGATGCTTGACCATAGCTTACGCCAAGATTATCTCCCACATGGGTGAAAATGCAAATATCTACCTCATCAAAAAGTCCATCCCGGGTGTACCAAGCTTTCGCCGCCACGAGTTCCTCAGCAATTCCAGGCCAAAGAATCAAAGTGCCTCCGATATTTTCCCGTTCCATAATTTTTTTCACAGCCAAAGCTGCTGTGATATTCAATGGGATACCCGCATTATGACCTTCGCCGTGTCCAGGGGCGCCTTCCACGATTGGCTTATGATATGCCACTCCTGGATACTGGGAAGCTTTTGGAATATTGTCGACATCAGAACCTAATGCAATTACAGGCCCGTCGTCACCGTTCTTCCAAGTCGCAAACCATGCAGTTGGAATTCCAGAAACACCCATCTCTATAGTGAATCCATTTTGCTTCAAAATTCCAGTTAGGTATTTCGAAGATTCTACCTCTTGAAAACCGAGCTCTGCAAAACTGAAAATCTTATCGACCATCACTTGGCTCATTTTAGCGTCTTGCTCGACCAATGTCGCAGCTTCTTGCTTCAAAGCATCGATTTGCTTAGCCGACATTTTCTTCTGAGAATACGCCTCTGGGGAAATCCCAAGAATTGCTATAGAAGCAGCTATCAATCCTATTTTAAATGTTTGATTCATCTGATTAGTGGTTTGATTTAAAGTGGAAAGTAAGAAAAAGGTAAGATCATCTGAAATAAAATTGATCAGTGGAAAGAAAAAGGCGTCAAGAGGAATTGGGGATTTGACTACTAAACCCGCTCGAATTTTCTATTTTTGCAGTCGTTTAGCTTAAAAAACATCAAAAATATAATCATGGCGGAATACAATTTCAGGGAAATCGAACAAAAATGGCAAGCATACTGGGAAAAGAATCAGACTTACCTGGCTGAGCCAAATCCTGACAAACCCAAATTTTATTCGCTTGACATGTTCCCCTACCCTTCTGGGGCAGGATTACATGTTGGCCATCCGCTAGGATATATTGCTTCGGATATCATTGCAAGATTCAAGCGGTTGAAAGGCTTCAATGTCCTTCATCCGATGGGTTACGATTCCTTTGGCTTGCCTGCTGAGCAATACGCTATTCAAACTGGACAGCATCCAGCCATTACTACAGCACAAAATATTGCCCGCTACACCGAGCAATTAAAGAATATCGGCTTTGCATTTGACTGGAGTAAAGAAGTTCGTACCTCCGATCCGGCTTATTACAAGTGGACTCAGTGGATCTTTATGCAGCTTTTTAATAGCTACTATGATCAAGATGCGGATAAAGCGCTTTCTATTGATTCCTTGATTTCTCGATTTGAAAAAGAAGGAAATAAGAATGTAAAGGCCGTTTGCGATGATGAAACACCAAATTTTTCCCATTTGGATTGGAAAGCTTTTTCTGAAATAGAAAAGCAGGAAATGCTTCTAAAATACCGCTTAACCTTCCTAGCAGAAACTACTGTGAACTGGTGCGCGGCTTTAGGTACAGTTCTTTCCAATGACGAAGTGAAAGACGGATTCTCTGAGCGAGGCGGACATCCGGTCGAACGAAAGAAAATGATGCAGTGGTCCATGCGGATCACTGCCTATGCGGACAGACTATTACAGGGTCTGGAAAAACTGGACTGGTCCGAACCAATCAAAGAAATGCAGCGAAACTGGATCGGGAAATCCATCGGTGCTGAGGTGACTTTTCAGGTTAAGGATTCCTCAGAATCAATAAAAGTTTTCACAACCAGAGTTGATACGATCTTTGGAGTCACCTATTTGGCTTTGGCTCCTGAGAGTGAATTAGCGGCAGCACTGATTACAGAAGATGAGCGAGCCACTGCCGAAGCCTATATAGCAGTAGCCAAAAACCGCTCGGAGCGCGAGCGTATGAGTGATGTCAAAACCATTTCTGGCGCATTCACTGGCTCTTATGCAATCAATCCTTTCAACGGAGAAGAAATCCAGATTTGGGTTGCCGATTATGTGCTTGCCGGATATGGAACTGGCGCGGTAATGGCCGTTCCTGCTCATGATGAGCGGGATTATAATTTCGCTAAGCACTTCGATCTAGAGATCAGACAAGTAATCGATGGCTCTATGGAGGAAGGTTCCTTCCCTGGAAAAGGTGGGTTAATCATCAATTCTGATTTTATCTCCAATCTTTATATGAAAGATGCAATGCTAAAAGCCATTGAATTTTTGGAGAAAAAAGGAATTGGCAAAGGTAAAATTCAATACCGGATGCGTGATGCAATTTTTACACGACAGCGCTATTGGGGTGAGCCACTCCCTGTCTATTTCAAAGATGGATTGCCTTATTTGATTAATGAAAAAGACTTGCCTTTGGTTTTGCCTGAGGTTGATAAATATTTACCAACTGAAGATGGAGCTCCTCCACTGGGTAGAGCTAAAGACTGGAATTACAAAACGTCAGAAGGAGAATTCCCATTGGAAATGAGTACCATGCCGGGATGGGCTGGATCGAGCTGGTATTTCTTCAGATACATGGATCCTAAAAATGATACTGTTTTCGTGGACAAAGCGAAAGCAGATTATTGGGGAGCAGTAGATTTATATATCGGAGGATCTGAGCATGCCACGGGACACTTATTGTATTCTCGGTTTTGGACAAAATTCTTGTTTGATCTTGGGGTAGTTTCCATCGATGAGCCTTTCCAAAAAATGATCAACCAAGGCATGATCCAAGGTCGGTCTAATTTTGTCTATCGAATCAAAGGCGAAAATAAGTTTGTCAGCTTTGGTATAAAGGAGCAATACGAGACCTCTGCCATGCACGTGGATGTGAATATTGTACATAATGATCAGTTGAATCTAGAAAAATTCAAGGCTTGGAGACCTGATTTGGCAGATGCGGAATTTGTGTTGGAAGATGGAAAATATCTCTGCGGAACCGAGGTGGAAAAAATGTCCAAGTCCAAATACAACGTGGTAAATCCCGATGACATCATCGAGCGCTACGGCGCAGATACGCTACGCTCTTATGAGATGTTCCTCGGTCCTTTGGAGCAATTCAAACCTTGGAACACAAATGGAATTGATGGAGTATATAAGTTCCTAAGAAAGCTTTGGAACCTCTACCATACCCAAGCTGGAGAATTCAAAGTATCTGAGGAAATACCAAGCAAGGAAGAGTTTAAAATCCTACACAAGACCATCAAAAAGATGGAAGAGGACATGAGCAACCATACCTTCAATACCTCCGTGTCGAGTTTCATGATTTGCGTGAATGAACTGACTGCTTTGAAATGTAATAACCGTGGAATTTTGGAACCTTTGGCCATTTTGGTTTCGCCTTATGCTCCACATATTGCCGAGGAACTTTGGAGCTTATTGGGACATTCAACCTCAATCACCGAAGCCACTTTCCCAGAGTTCAAGGAAGAATACTTGGTAGAAAGTAACTTTGAATACCCTGTAATGATCAATGGTAAGATGCGAGCTAAATTGAATCTACCGCTTTCCCTTACGAAGGAAGAAATCGAAAAAGAAGTTATGTCAAATGAAACGGTTCAGAAATGGCTAGAAGGTAATGCTCCTAAAAAAGTGATTATCGTACCGGGTAAGATTGTAAATCTGGTGATCTAACGGATTACTATCTGAGATCAATGGGGAAATAGTTAATTTCCCCATTCTCTTTAATTAAATCTCCAAATGATCATCTACACCTTTCCTATCCGAACTGCATTCATTGATCGAGATCTGGAAATGATCTCGCCGGAGATGGAGATTAAAGCATTAGAATTTACTCAGAGCCCAATAAAACTTCCCTTTTACCTTCTTCTCCAGTTTTTTCAATTGCTTTGGTATCTACCACAAACGACTCAATACCTCTGTTTTTTTGGAGGGTATCATTCTGTTTTACCGGTGTGGTTTGGAAAAGTTTTTAGGAAAAGATGCATCATCCAAGCCGGAGGAACCGATTGCATGAATATGCCCGAGATCAATTATGGGAATTTCAGAAAAAAATGGCTTCGAAAAGCAACTGTTTATTCCTTTAAAAATTGTAGTCTGATCCTTCCAGTAGCTCAAGCTTTGGTCAAACAGGATTATCAATTCGATCCGAAGATTTCTTCCAAGCAAGGATTGCTCAATCTCATCCCTGATCTCACCACTCCTATTCAAGTGATTCCGAATGGATTTGACACGGATTTTTGGAGGGATTTAGGGAAAAAGCGAAAGCCTTTCAGCTTTATCTCAGTCGCTACAGGAACGTCCAATCCTGCTCGTGCCCAAGTCAAAGGCTATGATTTGATCGAGCAGTTGGCAGCGAATCATCCTGATTGGACATTTACTTTAGCCGGAGATCCGAATTATATTTCCCCAAATCAAAATGTGAAAATTCTAGGGAAGCAAAGTAATGCTGAACTTTTGGCGCTTTACAATTCCAATCAATTTTACCTTCAGCTCTCTACCTCTGAGGGTTTTCCAAATGCACTTGGAGAAGCTATGGCTTGCGGCTGTATTCCCATCGGATCGGCTGTGGGTGCGATTCCGGAGATTATTGGGGAAGCGAATCTTATTCTTCAGAAAAAGAGCATCTCCGATTTAGAGCGTCTCTTATCACGTTTAGATCAGGACCAATTGATGAATTTTTCAGAAAATTCGATGAGCAGGATACACAATCATTTTAGCTATTCCATCCGACAAGCACTGCTACTGCAATATCTTTCAGTTTAATAGTCTGGGTTTATCTGATAAAAAACCCAATTCATTTGATGAAAATTAGCATAATACTGGGCACTATTTTTAAATAATCTTTTAGGCCATTTATTCAGGCATTCCCCCTCAAAAACAGGTAAAACTTGATTCCTTCCTAAGGGGAAATCTCCCCATCATCCTGCTTCTTGGAGTTCAGAATTAAATTCAAATCATTATTGGATTCTTTAGAGGACTCAAGTAACAGGCATTGAAAACTCAAAAGAACCTATGAGCAACCTGTGAGTAATGTCACTGAAAAAGAAGGGATTAATAGGGACTTTTAATAAAAATCTAATCCTAAGAAATGAAAAAGATCCTAATTCCCCTATCCTTCTTACTTCTAGCATTGAGCAGTTGTCAGGAAACAGAATCTCCCTCAAATGAAGCAGTAATTTCAGCTGCGGAACTTGAAACTCTCCTATTCATGCGGGAAGAGGAAAAATTGGCACATGATGTCTATGTCTATGCTTTTGAAAAATATGGATTGCCGATTTTCCAAAATATTGCCAATAGCGAAAGCAGTCACGTTCTTTCAGTTTTACGAGTCATGGAGACCTATCAAATTCAAGACCCCTTATCCGGAAGTACGAACCTCAGAGAATTCACCGATCCTACTCTGATCAAGATATATTCTGATCTTAGAACACGAGTAGATCTTTCTTTAAATGAATCGATTAAAGTGGGTTTATTTATTGAGGATTTGGATATTTATGATTTGGAAAATGCACTATCGGAAACAGATAAGGTGAATATTTCAACTCTTTACGCAAATCTGGAATGCGGATCCAAGAATCACATGAGAGCATTTTATGATCAGGCGACTTCTGTGGGAATCACCTACACCCCGGAATTTATCAGTCAGTCAGATTATAGTTCAATAATCAATTCACCAAAAACAGGCTGCAACGCCAACTAAACAATGAATATCGGTTCATCAATGATCTTCCTGTTATTGCAACTCCTTGTTGCAAAACCTTTCCCATCCAATGAAGGGTCTCAAGAAATGATACCTACTCAAGCCGAATTATTGGACGATGGCCTGACTCTTCTCAAAAAGCATTGCTATACCTGCCATAATCCAAACACGAATTCGCATGATGATATCATCGCTCCGCCTCTTGCAGGTATAAAAAAACACTATTCCACCAACTATCCCGAAAAACGGGATTTTACAGAAGCCATGATCGGATTTGTGAAACATCCAACTACTGAAAAATCACTCATGAAAGGCCCTGTAAAGCGATTTGGTCTTATGCCAAAACCTGCTGCTACAGATCAGGAAATCAGACAAATCGTGGACTATATCAGAGATTTTGAATTAGAGAAACCAAAGTGGTTTGATGCCCATGAAAAAGGACATGGCGGATAGAAAAAATTTGTCAATTCACATGGCTAAGCGTGATCTTTATCACCCTTAATTGATGGTGTTTAAGATAGCTTTGATTATTGAAAAAATTCAAAAAGATTAAATCATGGAAACACAATTCACACTAATGCCGCGAATCGGTGATCAAGCTCCCGATTTTGAGTCGATGACCACTACAGGAAAAATTAAATTTTCGGAATACATCAAAGGAAGTTGGACCATCTTATTCTCTCACCCTGCGGATTTTACACCGGTTTGTACTACAGAGATGAGTGGATTTGCACTAGAAAAAGAATTCTTTGCAGATCATGAGACTAAATTAATTGGATTGAGTATCGATTCGATACACTCGCATATCGCGTGGGTTAACAATGTCAAAAAGAACACAGGCATTTTATTCGAATTTCCTATAATAGCAGATATTGATATGAGTGTTTCCAAGCTTTATGGAATGCTTCAGCCAGGCGAAAGTGAAACCTCTGCAGTTCGAGCTGTCTTCTTCATAGACCCCACTGGAAAGATCAGATTAATGATGTACTACCCATTGAATGTTGGTCGGAATATGGAAGAAATAAAAAGGGCTCTTATTGCTTTACAAACAGCTGACAAGTACAAGGTTGCAATGCCTTTGAATTGGAAGCCAGGAGAAAAAGTAATTGTACCTCCGCCAAAAACAGTAGCGGAAATGCTAGAACGAGAAGCAAGTGATTATGAAATGGTCGACTTCTACCTCGCAAAAAAAGAGCTTACATAGTTAAGTTTGGGTTAATGGGTTAATTGATTGAAAAGCCTTCTCGAAATTTTCGGGAGGGTTTTCTTTTTTTTTAGCCCTAAAACCAAATAATATTTATCGGGGAAAAAACAACATATCAAAACCACTTTTAATAATTTAAACAGATTTATGGAAGTTTTTAATGTTTTTTTAAACCAGTTTTCTAAAAATCCACAAAACTCTTCTGAGAACACCTCAAAAAAATAGGAGCCTTTTCGAAAAAAGGCTCCTAATTGGGTCTATTGTAAATTAAGTAAAACCATATAAACTTTGGCAAACAGGTAAGTCGGTAAACTTTTCTGCCTATCAAGGTTTCTTAAACTTAATAAAAATTCTGAAATAAATACAATTTCGATTAAAAGTTTATCGAAATTTTCTTAGAAAATTTACTTATTGCTTTTGAAAGACCTTGGGGGTAAAACCATATTCTGTTTTAAAAGCTCGAATGAAGTAAGTAATATTATTGAATCCTGACATTACCGAAACTTCCTGAATTTGAAATCCCCCAATTAATAGATATTGACGTGCTAGCTTGAGTCTTTCCTTCAAGACAAAATCCATAGGAGTCTGTCCAAGCTCCAGCTTGAAAGTTCTTAAGAAATGGGATTTACTCATACATGCCTGGGAAGCAAGCTCTTCCAGGGCAAGATTTTCACGAATATTCTTTTTAATGTAGTCTACCACATGAGCCAGTCGGTTGCCAGAAGCGAGTTCCTTATAGGTTTTCTCCAGCATCTCTCTGGCTTGCGTCTGACTAAGACGAATCATCAGTTCCTTTAGCGCGAGAGAAGCGATAAGGTCTTTTTCGCGTGAACCCTCTTTCACGCCTATTTTGATGAAACGATTGATTATTTCGGAAAGATCCTGGGTATTGATCAAATGAAAATAACTTAAATCAAGTCCCCATTCATGAGTAAGGACTTTCTCAGAAAACTTCTCATTGAGCATATTGAAAGTATTCTCAATAATCTCTTTAGAAATTGATAGTGCGATACATTGAGTAGGATTATCCCATTTCGCCTCAGGAAAGTCAATCTTCATCAGCTCATTTGGTGGAACAATGACCGATTCACCAGGCAAATAATCAAAGCCAGGTTTATCGAAAAGGTGCATGACTTTTTTTCCTTTGAGCATGGTGGTAAGTACCAAGTCACCAAAAACAAGATTGACATCTGTTGCCTCCTGATGTGTCTCAAAGATATTCAGCTCGCAATTATCAAGCGTGTATGTCGTCCGATTTTCAACCAGAGTTTTGAGATCCCGGCTGTTTCTCCAGGGCACTCCTGAGATGAAATTATCTTGGTTCATACCGTAAATTATTAAATGCTTATAAAACCTTTTTATGTGCAAAACATAAAGTCAATCCTGACTAAATACTCGAAAAGTCAATGTGAGTGGATGATATGATCATATTGTGCAACTTTTTTCTCGATATTAAAAGGATATTTGAAAATAGCCAAAATAACTAAGAAACTATGGAAACATTAACCCTATCTCAGGCCAGTCCTGTCGAAAGTCCCAAAATCAAAGAGAAATACGATCATTTTATTGGAGGCAAATTTGTGGCGCCTTCTTCAGGTGAATATTTTGACAACATTTCCCCAATTGACGGAAAGGTATTTTCAAAAGCTGCTAGAGGAAATAAAGAAGACGTTGAAAAGGCATTGGATGCTGCTCATAAGGCTTTTCCTTCCTGGTCCAAAACATCAGCAGCAGAGAGAAGTAAATTACTCAATAAAATCGCCGATGTAATCGAAGAAAATCTAGAAATGCTCGCTCGGGTCGAAACTATCGACAACGGAAAGGCAATTCGGGAATCTAGAGCTGCAGATTTACCTTTAGTTATTGACCATTTTCGATATTTTGCAGGTGTCATACGTGCTGACGAAAGCACGATTTCTGAGCACGACGAAAACACTGTCAGCATTGCTCTTCATGAGCCTCTTGGCGTAGTGGCACAAATCATCCCATGGAATTTTCCGCTCTTAATGGCAACTTGGAAAATAGCTCCAGCTTTAGCGGCTGGCTGCTGTACTGTTGTAAAACCTGCGGAGCAAACTCCCACAAGTATCATGGTATTAATGGAATTGATCGGAGACATTCTTCCTCCGGGAGTTTTGAATGTGGTTACGGGATTTGGAGTAGAAGCAGGTAAACCTCTAGCCTCTTCACCCAGAGTTGCAAAAGTCTCTTTCACAGGTGAAACAACGACCGGTCGACTGATTATGCAATATGCCTCTGAAAATCTAGTTCCTGTTACTATGGAATTGGGAGGAAAATCTCCAAATATTTTTATGAAATCAGTAGCTGATGCAGATGATGACTTCTTCGACAAAGCCGTGGAAGGTGCTGTAATGTTTGCTTTGAACCAAGGTGAGGTTTGTACCTGTCCTTCAAGAATCCTGGTTCACGAAGATATTTACGATATGTTTATGGACCGAGTAATCGCTCGTACAAAAGCAATCAAAATGGGCCACCCTCTTGCTGAGGACACAATGATGGGGGCTCAGGCTTCCAAAGATCAATACGAAAAAATACTTTCTTACATGGACATTGGAAAGCAAGAAGGCGCCTTGGTACTTACTGGCGGTGCTGAAGCTAGCTTAAATAGTGGCTTAGAGGAAGGATACTATATTCAACCAACCATTTTCAAGGGTCATAATAAAATGAGAATCTTCCAAGAAGAGATTTTCGGCCCAGTGGTTTGTGTGACAACTTTCAAAACAACCGAAGAAGCCATCGAAATTGCGAATGATACGATGTACGGACTAGGCGCTGGCCTATGGTCAAGGGATGCTCATGAATTGTATCAAGTTCCTAGAGCGATTCAAGCGGGCCGCGTTTGGGTAAATTGCTATCATGCCTATCCTGCTCATGCGCCATTTGGCGGATACAAGAAGTCTGGATTTGGAAGAGAAAATCACTTGATGATGCTTGGCCATTACCGACAAACCAAAAACATGCTAATCTCCTACAGCAAGGAGAAGCTCGGATTCTTTTAATTGTAAATCCAAGTAAACCAGAAAAGGCAGGGGAAAAATCCTCTGCCTTTCTTTCCTTTAAAAAAAGCTAAAATAATATGGAGACAATTAAAAGAGTACTGATAACAGACTCTGCAAAAGAAATAATTGACACCTTGAGAAAACGCTTTAGTTCGGATCTAATGTTTCACCAAAGTGGTGGGTGCTGTGACGGATCCTCTCCCATGTGTTTTGAAAAAGGTGATTTCAAAGTAGGTAGCCAGGATGTTTGGTTGGGCGAAGTGTATGGCTGTGATTTTTTTATGAGTGCGGATCAATTTGAGTATTGGAAACATACCCAACTCACTTTGGATGTTACCCCGGGTCGAGGGAGTAGCTTTTCGATTGAAATCCCGATGGGTATCAGATTTATGATTCGATCAAAGTTATTTACAACTGAAGAAATAAAAAATCTCAACC
>JAFMBQ010000118.1 GCA_017858365.1 Algoriphagus sp.
TCTTTCACTAAATTTAAATCTTTCTTAAACCGTCCAACTTTTGGGGGCTAGTCCACTAAGGGGCCTTTGTTTTTTAATTTTGCATAGTTAGACTTAACCTATCCGCATGAAATTCTTGAAACTACCAGTTCTCCTACTCTTCTTTCTTTTCATTTCAAATTCAATTCTTGCCCAAGAAATGAGTTTTGAGGAATATAATCCCCCTTCGACCTTGAAGGTATCCGAGCATATTGTGACGAGGGCAAAGTTTCCTTTTGTAGATATTCACAGTCATCAGGGTGGAATCAACAAAGAACGAATTGATCAATTACTCGGTGAGATGAATGAAATCAATATGGGAGTGATGGTCAACTTGAGCGGAAGAGGGTTTGGCAGAGGCGATAGCAACACCCAGCAGGAATACATCAAAGCCATGCTAGCGGAATTTCAAGCCCATGCTCCCGGTCGGTTTATGGTTTTCACCAATATCAATTTTGCTGGAATCGGCGATGAGAATTGGAGTCGAATAGCGGTGAAAGAGTTAGAAGAGGATGTAGCTGCCGGTGCGGTTGGTCTGAAAATCTATAAAAGTCTGGGCTTCTCTGTCAAAGATGTCAAAGGAAACCGAGTGCCTGTAAATCATCCGGCTCTTGATCCTGTTTGGGCGAAAGCTGGTGAATTGGGTATTCCGGTGATCATCCATTCGGCGGATCCTTCCCAGTTTTGGGAGCCAATGGACGCCAATAATGAGCGTTGGTTGGAGCTGAAACTTAATCCTAACCGAAAACGATCAGACACCGATCCAGTTCCTTTTGAGCAGATTATGGCTGAGCAGCATCATATTTTTGCGAAGCATCCCAAGACGACATTTATCAATGCACACA
The DNA here is from genome assembly GCA_017858365.1 of Algoriphagus sp. Lineage (GTDB taxonomy): Bacteria > Bacteroidota > Bacteroidia > Cytophagales > Cyclobacteriaceae > Algoriphagus. Next base: position 864 of record JAFMBQ010000118.1, read on the forward strand.
TGGGCTGGATGGCTAATGATCTAGATAAGGCTGGAGCTCATTTGGATAACTATCCGAATGTAAATTTCGGAATTGGAGCTGTTATCGCTGAGTTTGGAAGACAGCCAAAACGGGCGAATGAATTTTTCACTAAATATCAAGATCGATTGCTTTTTGGAAAAGATGCCTACAATAAGGAGGAGTTTTATACCTATTTCCGAGTGTTGGAAACAGAGGATGAATATTTCCCCTATTACAAAAAATACCATGCCTATTGGGCGATGTATGGATTGGGACTTTCGGATGAGGTGCTGAAAAAAGTCTATTACAAAAATGCCTTGCGGATCGTACCTGGGATGGATAAGACCTTATTTCCTGATTGAAATCAACTTAAATGGGAAAATTGAGAAAAGACTTGAAACCTAAAAGCTGCAAGAATACAAGCGAATAAGATCCTAAAGGTATTAAGAGCTTTCATAATCCTATTCCAATTTAGGTTAGGAAAAGGGAGTGTTTTGTGATTTGGATTGGAAATAATTAGTACTCCAAAAAAGTAGGATTCTCAATCTTGGGTTTAAATTTCTTAATTTTATTTCCAATAAAAACCTTAAATTTGGCCGGATTCAGATTAATATCCCAAATGAAACGTCTCTTATCACTTTTATCTTTAATGGCTAATTCCAAGATTCCGGGAATTACCAAGGGGTCACTTTTTTGGAACTGGACTCTGCTTAAAATCAAGTTTTTAGGTGGCCCCAAAGGATCTAAGCCACAAATCTCTTTATTTGGTAAAAAGTTTAGCGGTTTAGATCAATCTTCATTGAATTATCTTTTTGAAGAGATTTTCCTAAATGGAGAATATGTTTTTAAAAGTACAAAAGCTGAACCAGTAATATTTGATTGCGGAAGTAATATAGGTATGGGGATTTTATTCTTTAAAATAATTTATCCAAACGCTAAAATCACTGGTTTTGAGGCCAATCCAGAGGTTTTTGAAATTCTAAAAACAAATATTTTAAATCTGAATATGAAGGACATTCAGGTCCATCACCTTGCGCTGTACGATGAAGACACTGAAATAACTTTTTATACTGGAAATAGTAGTGAAAGTCTTTTGGGATCTATCAACTCAAAGAGAGGAGGTCAGAAAGCGGTCTTAGTAAAAGCAAAAAGGCTATCTGACTTCTTAAAAACTCATTCTGAAATTGATTTGATTAAAATTGATGTAGAAGGAGCTGAATGGAATATTATCAAAGATTTGGTAGAATCTAATAGTATACGCAAATGCCACCAGTATTTAATTGAATTTCATCTTAACCTCCCAGAATTGGAAGGGAAACTAAGTGAGTTTCTTGAGTACTTTGAATCTCAAGGTTATCTATATAATATCCGTGGAGATTTTGGCCGAGTGGGTGAGTTTCAGGATTTGCTAATTCATTGTATTCGAAAAGACTAAAATCCAGATCAAAAGCGATCAGACACCGATCCAGTTCCTTTTGAGTAGATTATGGCTGAGCAGCACATATTTTTGCGAAGCTTTCAAAAGCCAACTCGCATTAATGCTCACATGGGTTGGATAGCCTATGCCTATTGGGCGATGTACGGATTGGGACTTTCGGATGAGGTGCTCAAAAAAGTCTATTACAAAAATGCCTTGCGGATCGTACCTGGGATGGATAAGACCTTATTTCTGGATTGAGGATTCTTCCACTCCCGACAATTGTACGGGAGACCGCTAAGGTTTTTCGTAAAGATCACAAAGAGTTCTTTTAACCCCATAGAGAACATAGCTTTTGGCTGATTGAAAGGTTCGAAAATTGAAAATTACCGTAACGTCGCCGCGGTTCGTGTCTTCACGAAACGCAATTATGCCCTAAGTTTTTTCACCTCTCCCGACAACTGTGCGAGAGAGCGCTGAGGCCGCAAAGAAAACCGCAAACAGTTCTTTTTTGAAGCGCCTAGAAAATCATAGCCAAATAGTTTTGGTCTGCCCAGGGTTTGAAAATTGAATTATTACCAAAAAGTCTGCTTTTCAAAACACCCCAGAGGGGTGAGATATCGGTAGAAAAATAGATCTACGCAAACACCGGCCTCCCGCGCAGAATTTCCATTTGGAAAACGCATGGATTTGCGGGAGGATGGAAACGGATTTATTTTATGCCCCATAGATTCTTGAATCATATTTCATCCGATAGCAACATCGATTTTATCCCAATCTCAAATTCCTTCAGTCTCCTTTCATCTTACCCTAAATGTAAAGTTGCTTTACATATGCTAACCTATATGTAAAGAAAATCTAAAAATCTATACATATTTGCTCTTACTATGTAAAGAAAATGAGATTTATTTAACAGATAGCCTTACCTTTGTAAAGAAAATCAATAAATCTTTACATATTCATGGCCTGGAATCTTTCCCCTTTACCTTACGATGTGGACTTGGAGAGCAAGTCCATATTGAAGCGCCTTCCGTCGGCACATGCTGCCCTAGCGGAATTGAAAGGCCTAGTCTATTCGATTCCAAATCAGGAAATCTTACTCAATACCTTGGCGATTCAGGAAGCGAAGGATAGTTCGGCTGTGGAAAATATCATTACTACGCATGATGAATTGTACAAGTCTGACTTGGAGTTTGAGAATTTTTCTCCTGCAATCAAGGAGGTTCAAAACTATGTATCGGCGATGAAGCAGGGCTTTGCATTAGTTGAAAATCAGGGATTAGTAACCAATCAAACCATTCTAAAAATTCAGGAAACGCTGGAAGGGAATAATGCTGGCTTTCGGAAAATCCCCGGAACGGCCCTGAAAAATACGCAGACAGGTGAGACCATCTATTTGCCACCTCAGGACCCAGCTGAGATTTTGGATTTGATGAGTAATCTGGAGCGATTTGTCAATGAACCCGAATTGAGTGATTTGGATCCCTTGGTGAAAATGGCGTTGATCCACTTTCAGTTTGAGAGCATTCACCCCTTCTATGATGGAAATGGGCGGACTGGCCGAATTATCAACCTTTTGTATTTGATTCTATCAGGTTTGCAAAAGCTGCCGATTCTCTACCTCAGCAGTCATATCATCCGAAACAAGCCGGATTACTACCGCCTGCTTCAAGGAGTTCGGGAGAATGGAGATTGGGAAAGCTGGCTGATCTACATGATCGACGGGGTAGAAAAAACAGCTCGCGAAACCATTCAATTGATCGAAGATTTAAAAGTTTTGATGGCGGAAATGAAGACGCTACTGCGGGATAATTACAAGTTTTACTCACAGGAGCTGTTGAACAACCTCTTCAACCATCCTTATACCAAAATAGAGTTTATTGTCAGGGATTTGGGAGTTTCGAGGATCACCGCTGCTAATTATTTGAATAAGTTGGCCGAGGATGGAGTCTTGCGAAAAGAGCGCTTGGGAACAGGAAACTACTATGTGAATGAGCGCTTGTATAATTTGCTATCGAGCAGGTAAGTAAATGAAAAATATGGTCTGTGAAGAAACCGACCATGGTCAGCGAAAAAATATGAAAAACTCAAGAATCTATACCTATAGAAATTCCAGTGCTTCGATCTCTGGACCGAGACTACTGGGATTTCTTTTGGCAGGTGCTGGGCTGCTGGCTTTGATCAGTCCATGGATTATTGAAAGTGGGAGTTCCATAGAAAAGACAATCGCGGTGGGATTAACTGCCGGCTTGATTGGAATTATTTTGATTTCGCTATCCTCAGGAATTTTGTTGGATTTTGGGGGTAATCGGATCAAGCATTTCCAGAATATGGGCTGGATGAAGTTTGGAGATTGGGAGAAGATCCCTAAAGTTCAAGAGATCGAACTGATTCACCATTGCTATCAATCCAAAAATATCCCGAATGGAATCACTCCAACTATGTCAAGCAAGATGACTAGGTATAAATGTGTGTTGAAGTCTTCGGATGAAGTTATTCTGAGTTTAGATTTTTCGAAAGAAAAAGAAGCGATTAAAGCAATGGAGGAAATCCAGGAGATGATCCAGTAATTAAAAAAAGGGGTCAGTGAGGAGATAGAGACCAGAGTATAGAAATATACACCCATCACGAGCAAAGGCTTCATTCAAATAAAAAGGGCTAGGAACAGCTTGAATATTTAGATAAAATGATGTTAGTTCAAATAACTTAAAAATAACCGCAACTGTTGGCAATAATGTAAACAAAGCGAAGCAAATTGAAGTCTAAAGACTATTGAAAGAGCGGAAAACGAATGAATTACATTGTCAAAAACGAAAAATTAACGCTTCAATATATTGCAGGAAATGGAGCTTGGACTTATCAATTAATAATCCCGAACACTAAAGATATTAAAGGAAAATGGGGCGATTTAAAAGTATCGGGAACTATAGATGGTTATGAAATAAAAAATAAGAATTTAGGCCCAGTCAAAAATTCGGACAAAAAAATGTCTGTAAACTCAGAAATTAGAAATGCAATAAATAAAGATGGCGGAGATACGGTAATTGTAACTTTATATCTCGAAGATCAAACCGAAAATGATGATAGTTCGGAAATTTTGGAATGTTTTAAAGATGCACAAGTTTTGCAGATTTTTGAGCGGTTGGATAAAATAGAACAAACTGAAATTATAGACGAAATCAGGGCTGTTGCAACAGACGACCAAAAAGCAGAAAAAATAATCAAGGCAATTGAAAATCTTGAGAGTAAACGAAGATAAGCTAGCAAAAAACACAACTGCCAACAAAGTCTCTGACTCATATTTAATCTAAGTGAAGGTATGTTTGCGAGTCCGGCAAATTTAAAAATTCGACTCATGCTTAACCGAAAATATATTTATAAGCTGTGAGCTACGAGCCATATACAAAACCGTTCACAGATTTTCCCACACAGATCTTTAAAATCTTTTTTTAACATCAGCAGATTAATACAATACACAGTTGGCTTCGAGGATACAGAACAGGATATAAAAAAAATAAGCCGTTCGTAAGACACGAACGGCTCTAATCAAAAACTCTTAAAACTTCATCACCACACCCATCAGGAAGTTGGTCCCCGCCTGTGGATAATAGAAATTCTCCGTCACTAATTCCCTTCCTGAGGTTTCGCCCGGTACAAAATAGCTGAAGGTATAGCCGTTCGGCTCGTACATTTCATTGAAGATATTATTGACCAGGAGATTTAACTCCAAACTCTTGAAGAATCTAGGTTGCATTTTATAACTGATTCGAAGGTCATTGGTAAAGAAAGCATCGAGTGACCGAGCGTCATTGGAAGTATTATCCAGGAATTGCTGTCCTACATATTTACTCATCCAATTGATCGAAAGATTCTGTACTGGCTTGTATTCGATAATGGCCGAAGCTACTGTGTTTGGCGAAAAAGCGATATCGGTATTCTCATAAGTAATCGCTTCCTGCACAAAATCTGTCACGCTATAATCATCAATATATTCCGTGAACTCAGCAATCTTGTTTTGGCTGAAAGCAATATTTCCACCTAAAACCCAAGCTTTGGAAAGCTGAAAAGCTCCATCCAACTCGATTCCAGCTCTATAAGAATTGGCTACATTTTCACGTATGTAAGCTCCGACATCATTGATTTGCCCAGTCAAGATCAGTTGATCCTTGTAGTCCATGTAGTAGAAATTCGCGTTGTAGGTGAATCGACCAGTTTTGGCCCGAACTCCGGCTTCGATATTATTCAAACGCTCAGGTCGGGGAACTTCCGTGATCGGATTGTCCGTGAAGTCCGACCTAGTCGGTTCCCGATTAGCCACCGCATAGCTTGCGTACCAGGTTTTCCCAAGTTTCTCATAGCTCAGACCAAATTTCGGATTAAAGAAGGTAAAGGACTCCTGTCCATCCACGATTCGACGATCGTCATTTACTCCAAAGAAGGTATAATCAATGCCTCTTACCTGTAGATCACCAAAAATATTTAAGCCAGGCTTGATTTCATAGGTGGCTTTGGCATAGATATTCCGGTCATCTTTTACTGCATTGTTGTCGTAGTAGCGATCCCGAATGTTAGTTGCACCAGCAACTCGCGCCCAGATGATTTCTCCAAAGTGATCTCCATCGTAGCGATTTGCACCGCCGCCTAGGATCAAGTCCAACTTTCCGTTATCAGAGACGTAATTTACCGAGCCGACAAAGCCGAAGAAATCATTGTCCAGCCATCTTCTTCGGATGATGTCAGTTCTGGAGATAGTCTCTTCGCCGATCACCACATTCGGTAGTCCGTAATTTGAAAACCGATCATTTTCTCGGAATTGCTCATAGTAGCCCCGCCCGTAAGTGTAATGGAGCGCCAAATTGGTCTTCCAGTTTGTCCCTACTTTCCCAGTGTAAATCAACTGGTAATGATCTTGCTGGTAGTTGTCAGTTTCATTTTCGTAGGTGTAGAAATTATCCGTTCGATTTGTTTTCAGCTTCGATTCTGGAAGGCCGTTCCAGCTTTGATAAGTTTGCTCTTGGCCGGAAAATACGTTGAACTTGATCACTGCATTTTCGCCATAATATCCTGCAGATACAAAGAAGCTTTTCAAATCAGAAAATGCCCGATCCACAAAGCCGTCTGAAGTGATCTTGGAAAGGCGAGCATCCACTGCGAAGCGGTTATTGAGCAGTCCAGTTCCGGCTTTTACGCTATTTCGGAAGGTGTTGAAAGAACCAAAACCACTTCCGACTTCTGCATAGGCCTCGTCCCGTCTGGTATCCGTCTGGAAGTTGAGGCTGGCGCCAAAAGTTGCCGCACCATTTGTCGAGGTGCCTACTCCACGTTGGATCTGCACGTTTTCGATAGAGGAAGCAAAGTCAGGCATATTCACCCAAAAGACGCCATGTGATTCGGCATCATTGAGAGGGATTCCATTGACCGTCGCATTGATTCGAGTTTGGTCCGTGCCGCGGATCCGAAGTCCTGTATAGCCCACACCTCCTCCTGCATCGGAATGAGAAACCACCGATGGGGTGAAATTGAGAAGAATCGGAATATCCTGACCGAGATTTCGCTTGGCGATTTCTTCTTTGGTCACGGTGGAAAAAGTCGTCGGCGTGCTCTCGGAAGCCCGAGTGGCCGAGACTATAAACTCCTCTGTGAGGATGTCTTTGGAGTTGAGCCTTAGGACTAATTCCCCAGAATAAGGAAGTTTGAATTCCTGCTCAAGCGATTCATAACCCAAGTAAGAGACTTTGAGGATTAGGATTTCCGCAGGTAATTTGGAGATTGTAAAATCGCCATTTTGATCCGTGACAGCACCTCGTCCGGCTTTGGTCGTCCATACGGCCGCTCCGATAAGCGGTTCATTTGTTTGTGCATCGAGCACTTTTCCACTGAGTGTTTCTTGTGCCCAGCTGGAAAAACTTGCGAGGCAAAGTGCCAAGCAGATATAAAATTTATTCATGGTAAATATTCCCTTTCGGGATGATTTGAGTTAAACATTAGAAAACTCTAGGGAAGCTTTCCGTGATTGTTTACCCGCTTTGCAGAATAAAAATCTAAAATACCGAAGGGTACCGCTTCGGATTGTTTCATAAAATTCATTCTACTGGTTCATTTCCCTTCGCCGGCATTACCCGGATCAGGTAGTATGGGTATGATCTCAGCCCGTTTTGTTAAGGCACCCCCTATGATCTGAAGGCAAATGTAAGCGCGAAAAGTTTGAAATCAAGTAATCATGAGTTTTTTACCGCAAAGTGGACGGAGGTTTACACTCAGGGCGCAAAGGATTTTTTAACCGCTGAGTACGCAAAGGGTTTCCATAAGAAATATTGGCTTTTGCCTTGATACCAAACATTGAAATTACAATCCACCCCAGTGGGGTGACATATTTGTAGATTTGTAGAATTTTTGACATTATAATCAGCTGGCTCCCTCGCAGGATTATAGTTTGGAATAAGAATGCTTTTTGCGGGAGGTGGAAAAGGATCTTTTAAACCACAAAGCAACGAAAGGATTTTACCACAAAGTCCGCGGAGGTTTTCGCAAAGGACATAACCGCTTTAAACAGAAAGCTGAAAGGATCGACGACATCACTTCTTTACTTTTCCTTAGTGCACTTTAGGGTAAAATGTCTCCAAAGAAAATTCCGATTCTTCCCTTTCAGGATTTTGGCTAACTTCCAGATTAAACCTATCAATCCATGAAACTCTACAAACTCAAATCCGGAACACTTCTCCAAATTGATTCTTCCTTCAAAAAGAGTCCTAGCTTCGACTGGGATGCCCTTTTGGGTCGGGAAGAGTTGAAAAAATTTTTAGAAAATGAATCGAAAACCTGGGAATCAATCGCCGAATCTGAAGCCAAGAATTTAATTCAATCGGAGTTGCTTGCCCCAATGGGAAACCAAGAAGTATGGGCTGCTGGGGTGACCTACTATCGAAGCCGAACGGCAAGAATGGAAGAGTCAGAAGATTCAGGAGGAGCGACTTTTTACGATAAAGTTTACAATGCTGACCGTCCCGAGCTATTCTTCAAAGCCACGGCATCGCGGGTTTCCGCACCGGGAGGAATCGTAAATATCCGCAAAGATTCGACTTGGGATGTGCCTGAGCCGGAGCTTACTTTAGTGATTTCCCCAAAAGGGAAAATACAGGGCTTTACCATCGGGAATGATATGAGTAGCCGAAGTATTGAAGGTGAAAACCCACTTTATTTGCCACAGGCGAAAGTCTATGAAGGTTGTGCTGCGATTGGGCCTTGCATTTTGATTCAGGATGAAATCATCGAAAGCACCAAAATAAATCTCGAAATCTATCGTGGAGGCAACCTGGCGGCAAGTGGTGAGACCGATCTGACCCAACTCAAGCGCAAGCCAACCGAATTGGCCGAATGGCTTTACCGAGCAAATACCTTCCCAATTGGCTGTCTGATGATGACTGGGACAGGCATTGTGCCGGATGGATTTACCCTAAAAGAAGGCGATCAGGTGAGAATCTCAATTGAGGGAATAGGGGTATTGGAGAATACCGTGGGAATGATTTAAATAATTGGAATAGTTCACCAATAACTCGGGGATCTACAAACGTTCGTCGCATATAAGAAAACCGTCAAAGGAACGTTAGCTTTGCAACTTGATTAGTCAAATAAGGAATAGCGTATTTAGTAAAATCCTTTGGGGTCTTATGGGCATTTATCTGCTTAACATTAGTGTTGATACAGCAGATCCTAACCCTAATCATATCCCTGAAGATCTATCGATTAACGACCAAGAAAGCATTGTTGAAATTATTGTTGAGCAAGTTTTAGGATTTGAAGATGCCTTCAAAGAATATGATGACAATGACACAGAAGACTGTAACAAGAAAACTAATTCAAAAATTGAATTAATTGCTCAATTCCTAGTTATTTCCTCTATCAAACAACCCATAATTAAGACAACAAAGCAGAAATTTCCTGACTATAACACCTATCTGACAATCGGCTTTCAAAAGCTCGACACTCCCCCACCTAAAGTTTGATTTGTTTTACTTCTTGACAAATTCCTACCGCTAAAATAGTGATAGGATAAATTCATATTGTAGAGGTGTCCTTTTAATTGCATATATTTATAGCTTTTCAAACGCTCAAAATGGA
>JAFMBQ010000119.1 GCA_017858365.1 Algoriphagus sp.
TTTTCTTAACGGCTTGCAAACCAGCCCAAAACCGAAAATCCCGAAAGGCTCACCCATCCGGACACTATCCTCCGGTACCAATTATCATAAAATAATCAAGTTTCAATTTAATTCGGGGTAGAAGCATCTTCATCATAAAAACTCGGATTAGCATCCGCTTCTTTATTAAACTTCTGGATTAATTCCTCCAATTGTTTAACTATTTCAGGGTTTAAAGAAGCAAGATTATATTTTTCCGAAGGATCGGTATCCAGATCAAAAAGCAATGGCAAAGGATCATCAAAATAGGTTTCGCCAGTTTGGCTGTGGGTACGAATATGGAGTTTCCACTTCCCTTTCCTGACGGCAAAAACGGTATTATCGAAACCGAAATAGAAGAAGGTTTCAGTGTTTGCTTTCGCTCCAAATTTTGAATTCAGATTTCCACTGAGATCGACACCATCCACGATCCGATCTTCAGAGACTTTCGCACCAGCCAAATTCATAGCAGTAGCATAAATATCTTTGGTCGCTCCCAGATTCATCTCTACAGCACCTGCAGCGATTGTCCCAGGCCACCAAGCGATGGAAGGTTCGCGCTGCCCGCCCTCCCATGTACTTCCTTTTCCATCTCGGAAGAGTCCCGCCGAACCTCCCTGATCTCCTTTGATGATCCAAGGCCCATTGTCTGAAGTAAACCAAACCAGCGTATTTTCCGCCAGTCCATTTACTTTCAAATAAGCTAAAATCTGCCCCACCGAACCGTCAATTTCTTCGATCACATCCCCATACCCTCCGCGTCGGGATTTACCTTCGAAAGCTTTCCCCGGAAAAAGTGGCACATGTGGCATGGCATACGGCAAATAGATAAAGAAAGGTTGGTCCCGACTCTTCTCCATAAACTGGATGGCCTGATCGGTGTAGAGCTGGGTTAGTTTGGTCTGATCTGGATTGAGTTCGAGCGTGTCATTGCCGGACATCAGCGCAATATCAGGCCATTTTGGAGGAATCATATCATTGCTATAAGGCAGACCCACATATTCATCGAAGCCATTTTGAAGTGGTAAAAATTCGGGCTTGGTCGTACCGAGATGCCATTTTCCATACATCGCTGTGGCATAGCCTTGATCCTTCAGCCCTTCTGCAAGTGTGTATTCTTTCGGATGAATTCCTCGAGGCGAATCCGGATTGAGTACCCAGCCAAAACCAGACCTTCCCGGATATCTTCCAGTCAAAAGCCCGTACCGGCTTGCGGTACAAGCAGGGGAAACGGAGTAGAAATTCGACCATCGCATTCCTTCCATCGCCATCTGATCCAGATTTGGAGTGCGGATCGTCGGGTGACCTGTGATTCCCAAATCACCATAGCCCATATCATCCGCAAACAGGATAATGATATTAGGCTTTTGCTGCGCAAAGCTTGGCACTAAAACAAAAGTCAAAAGGAAAACTAAAAGAATTGAATACTTCATATGATTATAATTTCTTTTTATTGGCCATATAGCCTGTCCCGTCCGCCGCGGCAGATCGGGAGAATCTCACAAGGCATTCCCGATATACATCTGGACATTCCAGTGTATGACTTTTTAGCCCAGCTCGATTTCATATTTATCGGGTCAAAATTCCAAGTTCTGCGAAAGTGGCTGCATTTCCATCTGTAGTTTGGGTGGCTTTCAGACGAATAAATCGAGCCGAAACTGGATCAAATCGTACTTCCTGCTGGATGGGATTATTGGCGATATTGGCAAACTCACCTTTGGAAACGGAGCTCCAACTTTTCCCATCAGCCGAAACCTCCAGCTCATAATTCTTTAAAAATCCGCTTGGATATCGTGCCTGCATGGGGAAGTAAGTAAAGCCTTTGATTGTAATAGACTCTCCCAAATCGAGGGTCAATTGATTATCCGAGCTAGTCCAGAAAGTACCTGAATTTTCATCAATCGCTTTTTCAGCATCTGTCTCCATAGCCTTCCAATTGGCTTTAGCCAGATCCAAATTAACTTCCAGAATTTCACTGCTTTCTTGCCTATTGGGATCAAAGCTCAAAACCTTCAAGGTTTTGGCTTCGAGCAAAGGAATCGGGTTCGAGTATAGCTGTGTTGGTTCGCCGCCGTCCAAACTATAGCGTATTTCCAAATCATCATCCGAAGTGATCAAGGTGACATCCCCGGATTTTTCCCGTTTGATGCTAGGCGGAATAAGCAGTGTCGGAGCATGATAAATTCCAAGTTCGGAGATGACCGGGATTCCTTTTCCATCCAAGAAATTGATCCGGACTTTTTGAGCTTTTTGCAGTGGAAATCTAAGGATCCGCTTGTACCCGATGGTAGTTCCTTCAGCGATTTTCTCCCAGTTTCCATTGACTTCTTTTTCCAGTGAGAAGGATTTTTGTCGCTGACCCAGGGGCGTGTATTCTTGGATTAATAACCGATTGAATTCGGTTTCTTTTCCAAAGTCCAATTCCAAACTAGCAGAAATTACCCCGTCCGAAGTAGTCCAATAGGTTTCATAATCTCCGTCCAACACTTGCGCTGCACTGTATCCCGAACCCCGACTTTCACTTGCCGAAATCACCGCTTGAGCGGCTAAATTAACCGAAAAGTCTGCTTCGATTTTCTTTCCCAAAGCTAAAATTGCAGCTTCATCTTTTTCATGAATCAATCCCCGACGATCTACTGGGAAGTTGATCAACATCGAACTGTTTCTCCCGATGCTGTTATAATAAATCTCAAGCAACTGAGGCAAAGTCTTCACTTTGTGGTCCTCATAGGCATGATAATACCATCCCGGACGAATGCTCACATCCGACTCCGCAGGAACCCAATGTGTCCCATTTTCCTGACCATCTGCCCACTTCTCTGAAAACTCCGGCATCCCAGCATACACTGAATCCCGATACAGATTAGACCATGTGGTCTCGTAAGCAAATCCATGCTCATTCCCCACCCAACGCACATCCGGACCGGCATCACTAAACATCATTGCTCCCGGTTGTAAGGTTCTGACCAGTTCATGAGTCGTCGGCCAATCGTAATAGCTGAATTTATCTACCGTACGCGTTTCATTCGCTCCCCCGTACCAGCCATCTCCCCCATTTGCCCCGTCAAACCAAACTTCAAAAATATCCCCATAATTGGTCAATAATTCGGTTAGCTGATTTCGCATATAGGTGATGTATTCTGGTTTGCCATAGTCGGGATGATTTCGATCCCATGGGGAATAGTAAATCCCGAATTTGAGCCCGTATTCCTTGCAAGCATCCGCCAACTCACGAATCAAATCTCCTTTTCCATCTCGCCAAGGGCTATTTTTCACCGAATGCTCCGTGTAAGCCGATGGCCAAAGCACAAATCCATCGTGATGCTTGGCCGTAATGATCAATCCTTTCATGCCTGCTTCCGATGCTATTCTCGCCCATTGACGCACATCCAGTTCAGTCGGGTTAAATTGTTCGGGTTTTTCATCCCCAAATCCCCATTCCCGATCTGAGAAGGTATTCATATTAAAATGGACAAAACCATAGTATTCAAGTTCCTGCCATGCGATTTGTCGGGCATCCGGAACAGGTAGAACTGGCGCTGGTGGAGCAGCTTTCTCTTGACAAAAAGTAAGGATAAGTAGGCAAAGGGGCCAGATTAATTTTCTCATAGGGTGATTTTTAAAAAGGATATTAGCCATTTTGGATGGAAATCGAAAGGAGATTTTGATTTAGGGCGCATATTGAGTTTCGCCCCCTTCGGGGCTTCCAATCTCATCGCTAGCCTTAACCCCCGGCTGCGCTGAGGATCATGAATCGTTGCGATCCTTCGGATCTATCTAATTCCATTAGCTATCTTTTTTGCAAAATTCAACGTTTCCAAAATTCAATCTTATGAATTGGATTCCTACGAATTACCTTATAAAACTTGGTTTTGTATTTAATCCTTAATAAAGCTCCGAAGGAGCGGGACAATTCATGACCCTGTACGAAGTGCAGGGTAACGAATAAATAATTATTTCGAAGCCCTGAAGGGGCGAAACTATTCCTTAAAAGCACTAACTTCCTTAAAACAAACTTTTTAACCCATGACTTCATACCGACAGATATTTTACCACATCCTTTTTCACACCAAAGGAAGCAAGCCCACTTTGAATTCAGACTCAACCGATATTTACAATTACATGTGGGGAATAATTAAAAACAAGAAGTCAAAACTCTATCAAATCAACGGAGTCCAAGACCATGTTCATCTCCTAGTAGATATTCATCCCTCCAATGCTGTTGCAGACTTCATGAAGGATTTGAAAGCGTATTCCAGTTCTTGGATAAAACAATCAAATGCTCATCCAGATTTTTCGGGCTGGGCAGATGGATATGGCTGTTTCACCAGTTCAATTCATGAAAAGGATAGGTTGATAAACTATATCAAAGGGCAAAAAGAACATCATAAAAAAGAGTCATTTGAGGATGAATACAGAAGAATTTTAGTTGAAAATAGAATTGAGATTGATGAGCGTTATTTTTTAAAATAGTTAGTTACTTGTTTCGCCCCTTCGGGGCTTCCAATCTCATCGCTAGCCTTAACCCCCGGCTGCACCGGGGGTCATGAATCGTTGCGATCCTTCGGATCTGTTTCTAAAGCAAACATTCATCTCTGATTAAATAATCAACTCGAATAAACAACAGACGACAATTCTAAATGATCAAGCATATTCCGCTTTAGCCTTCCTAGCTCCTAAGGAGCTGTACCATTCATGAACCTGTATGAAGTGCAGGGTCAGGGAATGTCCCAGTGTACCAAAGCACTGCAGGGGGTAAGACTTATTTCAAAATATTTAAATGATCAATATTCCTTTCCAAAAACCCCTTAAATTCGCCGCATGAGAAAATATCTACCCCTATTATTCCTAGTAATAAGTTTTTCTACAATTGCCCAAGTTCAATTCAAAGTAGTTGACGCTAATACCGCTTTACCCTTGGAAAATGTGCGTATTCGTCCAGAAAATGGTGTTGCCCAACTTTCGAATACTTCCGGAATCGTGGCTTTCCCAGGATCAGAGGCACAAAGTTTTACCTTTTTCAAATCTGGTTACGAAACCTTCTCGGGAAAATTTGCCGCTGGAGAGCATGTGGTGGAATTAGCAGAAAAATCCCTTAATCTATCCGAAGTCACCGTCACTGCTTTTGAATCTGAGCGACCTCTTTTGGAACAATCTGCTGCGATCGCAATTGTATCGGAGCGGGATTTTAATCGATTCAATGAAACTTCCATTGTCAATTCTTTCAATACAAAACCTGGCGTACGAATCGAAGAACGCGCACCGGCGAGTTATCGAATTTCAATTCGTGGGAGCTCTCTGAGATCTCCCTTCGGCGTTCGAAATGTCAAGGTCTATTGGAATGAAGTACCCTTCACCTCTCCAGATGGCACTACTCCTTTGAACCTATTAGACCTCAGCAATATCAGAACTGCAGAAGTCATCAAAGGTCCATCAGGTAGTATCTATGGCGCTGGAAATGGCGGCGCCATCAGTTTAAATAGCCAAGTTTTAGCTCAGGAAAACCGAATCTCTACGGAGTATTCAGCTGGAAGCTTTGGATTGAACCGCTTCCGATTAGGTCTTTCCCAGCAAATTGGAGCAGGTGGCATCGAAGCTTCTTTCGTGAGTCAAAAATCGGATGGCTATAGAGACCATTCGGCAATGGATCGAAAAGTATTTCAATTGGGTAGCTTTTTCCCAGTATCAGAAAAGCAGGAAATTCGAACTCAGCTTTTGATTTCTGATCTGAATTACCAAATCCCCGGGCCCTTGAATGCAGATCAATTGGCTGCAGATCCCACCCAAGCCCGACCAGGTTCGGCAAATCAAAATAGCTCCATTGCCCAGCAATCGGTATTTGCTTCTTTTGGGCATTTATATCGTTTTTCTGAGAAAACAAGTAACAACACGACGGTTTATCTAAACACCAATGACTTTGAAAACCCTTTTATTCTCGATTACAAAAAGGAACTCGGTTTCGGTTTTGGAGGTAGAACGAAGTTCACACACGACACCCAGCTTGCCGGAAAAGCATTTCGTCTGATCGCAGGTGGTGAATATCAAACCAGTCTAACTGATGCTCAGAATTTTGGAAACCGTCAAGGGGTAGCAGATACGGTTCGCTTTTCGGATAAACTACGTGCTACACAAGGTTTTCTTTTCCAGCAGGCAGAATGGGATTTTACAGAAAAATTTATTTTTACACTTGGGCTAAGTGAAAACTTTTCCACCTTCGAAATCGATCGACAAATCGATGCCGCGGGTGGTCCGACAGGATTGCAAACCCGAACTTTTGACCCAATTGTAGTTCCTAGAGTTGCATTGAATTATGGAATAAATTCCAATTCGGCCATCTATGGAAGTGTCAGCAGCGGTTTTTCTCCTCCGACTATCGACGAAGTCCGAACCAATGAGGGAAGTCTAAATCTTGATCTGGAGGCTGAAAAAGGGGTGAATTACGAAATAGGCTACCGAATTGGTAAAGGAAAGTTGAACCTGGATGTGGCCACTTATTATTTCAAATTAGATCAGACCATCACTACGTTTACCAATTCGCAAGGAGTGGTCTTATTTCGTAACGCAGGCAGCACAGATCAAAAAGGGATCGAAGCAGCTTTGGATTACGCCTTTGTTAGAAATGGACAGGGATTCATTCAAGACTTGAGTTTTGGTACCGCTTACACGGGTCAGTTTTTCACCTTTAAAAATTACCAAAAGCGAGCTGATGATTTCTCAGGTAATGCCTTGACGGGCGTGCCGGAGACCACATTGGTTTCAAGAATCGACTTCCGAACAAAATGCGGAATTTACCTGAATTTCACACATCAATATGTGAGCGAACTCCCGCTCAATGATGCCAATACGGTCTATCAGGATGCCTACAACTTAGTGAATTTGAAATTCGGCTGGGCGAAAACATTCGCCGGAAAATGGGATTTGGAGGCTTTTGGAGGGGTGGATAATTTGCTCGATGAAAGCTATTCCCTTGGAAACGATTTGAATCCATTTGGAGGAAGATTCTATCAACCTGCTCCAACTCGAAATTGGTATGGGGGAGTGAAAGTGGGCTTTAGTTTCTAATTCGTCCTTGCAAGGAATTAAGTGTCGTCATTGCGAGGAATTCATAAGAAACATTCCGTTGCTTTAAGTTTCCAATTCCGAAGCAATCTGCTAAAATTTAGAAAGATTGCTTCGGATTGAAAGTCACTGGGAAAAGTCAAACTCAGAAATTAATCATCGTAGTGAGGATAGCCGTAGCTATTCGAGATTTGTAATCTCGAATTCGGAAAAAAAGATTTATAATTCGAACCAATCTTAGAAGTTGGAACAGATTGCTTCGGATGAAAAGGCTCTGGGGAAAATCAAAGAGCGAAATTCATCCTCGCAATGACGGTGCGGTGGTTACTCTATCCCCTCCAATTCACTCAACTCCAACCAAGTCAGTTCCAATTCTTCTAACTTAGAGTCAATTCCCAGCATGCGAGCTGATATTTTCATCAGCTCTTCGTGGTCAGAATTACCTCCGCTGATTTTTTCGGTAAGCTCGGCCTTTTCTTTTTCCAATTTGGCAATTGTTTCATTGACCGTTTTGAATTCCTGCTTTTGCTTGAAACCCGCCTTGGCTTTCTGTGGAATCGAAACTTCTGCTATAATTTTCTCCTCTTGATTCTTGCTACTTGCTACTTGATTCTTTCCTTCTTGGTTCTTCGCTCTTAACTCTTGACTCTTTTCTGATTCTCTAAACTCAGAGTAGTTCCCAGGGAAATCACTGATCACGCCTTCGCCTTCAAAGACAAAAAGATGCTCCACCAAGCGATCCATAAAATAACGATCGTGAGATACGATGATCAGGCAACCCGGGAAAGAATCCAAAAACTCCTCCAAGGTATTCAGGGTCATCAAATCCAGATCATTGGTTGGCTCATCCAGAATCAGAAAGTTTGGGTTCTTGATCAATACCATCAGTAACTGTAGTCTTCTGCGCTCTCCACCACTCAATTTCTCAATCGGAGTATGCTGCTGCTTTGGAGGGAAGCCAAACTGAGTCAAAAATTGACTCACTGTGATGGTTTGTCCTTTGTCCAGCACCACCACTTCAGCCACTTCCTTGACGATATCAATCAATCGCATACTTTCGTCAAAACTACTTTCCTCCTGACGGTAATAGCCAAAAGCGGTCGTTTGGCCAATGGAAACTTTTCCTGAATCTGGAGCCAGTTGTCCAGTAATCATATTCAGAAAAGTTGTTTTCCCTGCTCCGTTTGGCCCGACGATGCCTACTCTATCTTTCTTTTTGAAGACGTAATTGAAATCTGTTACCAGATTTTTATCCCCAAAAGATTTATTCAGGTGCTCAATTTCGATGATTTTATTTCCAAGTCGCTGTGCACTGACTTGGAGTTCGATATCACGATCTTCTCGCTTTTGGGAGGCTTTTTCTTTGGTATCTTCGAACGCATCCACTCGGTATTTTGCTTTGGTGCTTCGGGCTTTTGGCTGACGTCGGATCCAATCTAATTCTTTCTTGTAAAGGCTTTTTGCCTTCTCCAGTTCGACATCTTCATTCTCCATCCGTTCGGCTTTTTTGTCTAGGAAATAGCCATAATTACCTTGGTAACGGTGCGCTTTGCCCTGATCAAGTTCAAGGATTTCATTGGTAACCTTCTCTAAAAAATAGCGGTCGTGAGTGACCATAAAAAGGGCAAGATTGGCTTTAGCCAAGTAATCTTCCAGCCACTCGATGGTCTCCAAGTCAAGGTGGTTGGTCGGTTCGTCAAGCAGGAGAAGATCCGGCTTTTCGAGGATGGCTTTTGCCAAAGCTACTCGCTTGCGTTGTCCTCCGGAAAGGGACCCAACTGGTAGCTCTGTGTCGTGAAGTCCTAATTTCCCTAAAACCTCCTTCACTTGGTATTCAAAATCCCAGGCTTGAAATGCATCCATTTTCTCAAACAGAACCGTCATCTTATCGGAGTTGTCAATGCCACTTTCCGCATCCAGCATCGCCTTGTGATAGTCCTCAATCACTTTGAGTACTTCGCTATTGCTCTGATCAAAGATGGTTTGGTAAATGCTCATCTTCCCTTCAAAAACCGGGTTTTGATGCACGTAGGCAACTTTGATGGATTGATTCACGCCTACTTGACCCGTATCGGAAATTTCCAAACCCATGATGATTTTCATCAAAGTGGATTTGCCGGCACCGTTAATTCCTACTAAAGCGATTTTTTGTCCCTGAGAAATGCCAAAAGAAATATTGGAAAAAAGCTTGCGCTCTCCGAAAGATTTGCTGAGATTTTCGACTGAAAGGTAATTCATGCCGCAAAAGTAGGGAAAAGGCAGGCAAGAATTACTTTAATTCCAATCATGTTGTTTTCAATTGGCTGATTAGTACAACTTATTGAAATTGATTCGGCTCAAGATATACAAAAATACGGATCGATTATAGTGGATTTTGAGCCGTATTTAGCGTGATTCTGGATATTTTTGAGCCGTATTTTTGTAACAAGAATTTTGAGAGATAGGGAATTCATCTCTCAAATGCAGGAAAAGCAAAGTGAGCATAGGTATGACTTTCTAAGTTTCAATAGAAAAGCGATTTTCAACTTATGAAAACCATACAGGACATCCTCAAACTTGGCGACACAAGATTATATGAAATGTGTGAACCGGTTCTTGAATCCGAACTTAAGTTGGTTCCGGATTGGGTAGAGCAGCTTCACGAAGCCATGGAAGATATCCGAAAAGTTTATGGTTTTGGTAGAGGCATTGCAGCTCCACAGCTGGGGATCATGAAGCGGATGTTTTACCTGAATCTGGATCGTCCCTATGTGATATTGAATCCTGAGTTGAAAAACTTAAGCGATGAGAAATTCGAGCTTTGGGACGATTGCATGTCCTTTCCTAATCTATTGGTCAAAGTCGCGCGTCATCAATCCCTGACGCTGGAATACCGGGATGAAAATTGGCAAAAACAAAGCTGGACTGTTGGTGGTGCATTCTCTGAACTCATTCAACACGAATACGATCACTTGGACGGGATACTCTGCACCATGCGGGCTGCTGATCAGAAAGCCTTTAAATGGAAGGAATAGGTGACAAATCCCTTCTGGTCAGGTATAAAGATTGACCTTATTCCGGGTTTTCAACCGGGATATTCTCTCACGATTTGAACTTTTCGACCTGCCATCCGATTCTACACACCAAATCAATACCTTTGCATTATGGAAGAAATTCTGAAAAAGGACATTCGTAAGTTTTCCCTGCCTGAGTTGGAGGAGTTTTTTTTGGCACAAGGAGAAAAGAAATTCCGGGCCAAGCAGGTCTATGAATGGCTTTGGAATAAATCGCTGAAGAACTTCGATGACATGAGTAATATTTCTCTTTCTACCCGGGAAATG
>JAFMBQ010000120.1 GCA_017858365.1 Algoriphagus sp.
ACCAGCATCGTAATCCGCATAAATAACTTTTAGAAAAAGCGTCTCGCTTTCTATGTTATCCCATTGCGGGTGAATCAAAAAATTATAAATCTGATCTGTGAAATGAACCTCACTGTTCTGGTAACCAAAAAATGGGGACTGAGGGTCCTCTGAAGCTATATATAGGTGTCTCCAGTTGAAGTAAGGTTCGAGCGTATGCATGCGACATTAACCATATTTCCATGGGTTTGGTTGCACTCAGCAATTGGGGTTTCGATTGTGGGATGGTCGGTTATCGGTTATCGGTTGTCAGTTTGACCTTGCCTGATTTTGGTTGTCAGATCTTGGCTTTCACACTTCAGCTTTGTGAATTGAAATCATAAATCTCATATCATAAATCAACAATCAAATCACTCACTTTTCAAGCTTTCCACTGGATTCATCATTGCAGATCGAATCGATTGAAAACTCACAGTAATCATCGCAATCATCAAAGCCACTAGGCCAGTCACTGCAAAGTACCACCATTTCAGTTCGATTTTGAAGGCGAAATTCTCCAGCCAGGCATTGGATAAGTATAGACTAAGAGGAATAGAAATTAGAATAGCCAACAAAACAGTCTTCCCAAAATCCTTCGAAAGCAAGGTGACGATACTCCAATCAGTTGCCCCCATTGTCTTGCGAATACCAATTTCCTTTGTTCGCTGTTCTGTCATAAAAGCGGTAAGTCCATACAAACCAAGACAAGCTATAAATATTGCCAACAAAGCAAAACCTATGATGATGTTTGCTACACGCTCTTCCTTCTCATAATTCCGCTGAAAATCCTGATCCAAAAATGAATAGATAAATGGATCAGCTATATTGGTTTTATCCCAGATTGACTCTGCACTGGCTAGCACTTCGTTTGTATTAGCTCCTGCAAAATTAGCGATCAGGTAACCGCCTCTATTTTCCTTTATAAATGCATAGGGATTAATCTTGGTATGAAGACTTTGGTAGTTAAAATCCTTTACCACTCCTACGATTTCCAGGGTATTTAACTCTCCTCTCCAATCGAAGTGAACCTTTCTTCCTACGGCATCATCCACTTCATATCCCAAGGATTTTAAAGCTGACTCATTCAAAATAATCATGGGATATTCCGAGGTATACTCTTCGGTAAAAGATCTTCCTTCCAGTATTTGAAATCCAAGCGTCTCTATAAAATCATCGCCAACAAAAGCATTGGTGATATTGACTACATCGTCAACTGTTTTACCATCTGCATAATACATCATGCTCTCAATGCTCTCAATACCGGGATAGGTCGTTGCCAAGGTTACCGATTTTACACTTGAATTTTGCATTAAACCCGCTTTGAGCACATCATACTTTGAAACAGCATCCTCGCTCTTGAGCGGTAAGATCAATTGCTGTTCTTTATTGAAGCCTAGGTCTTGACTTTGGACAAAGTCCAACTGATTCTTGATCACAAAAACCATCAAGATCAAACAAGCTGAAATAGCAAACTGGAAAACAACGAGCACCTGACGAAGTGAAAAACCCGACAATTTCCCTTTGAATTTTCCTTTCAAAACTGAACTTGGTGTGAAAGCCGAGAGGAAAAAAGCAGGATAGGTTCCTGCGAGCAAACCAGCTACAATAGCCAGCAAGAAGATCGCAATTAAAGGGAATGATCGTTGGTATAAATCGAGCTCTTTGCCTGTCAAGTTATTGAAATAAGGCATCAAAAACGAAGCGAGAAGAAAAGCTATAATCAATCCAATCAGGGAAATAATTATAGATTCTCCCAAAAACTGTCCAACCAATCCCCCTTTTTTCGCGCCTAAAAGTTTCCGAATCCCCACTTCTTTTGATCGTTTTTCGGATCGGGCCGTGGCCAAATTCATAAAGTTGATACAAGCGATCAAAAGGATAAATCCTGCCACCAACCCAAACACATACAGAGTCGTCATATTACCAGTAACCCCTAGTTCATATTCTATATTGGAGTGTAAATAAATATCTTGCAAAGGTTGCAAGAACAGACTTTTCTCCACTCCCATAGCCTTCAAATCAGCTGCTCCATGCTTGTCAAAAAAAGCAGGAAGTTTGGCTTCAAAAACGTTGGGTTCTGTATTTGGCTTTAGCTTCACATAGGTGTAGAAGATATTGTTGGCAGCCCAACTCGTCATGCGCTTGACACCATTTCCAATGTCGTTATTATCCATCGATAGGAAATAATTTGCATCGATATGGGATTGCCGGTTGCGATCTTCGAATACTCCCGTAATGGTATAATCGAAGTCTCCAAAAGGCAGACCGATAGTTATTGACTGATTCAAAGGATCGGTGGCTCCAAAAAACTTTTCAGCAAGCGAAGCAGATAGAATAACTGAATTAGGAGCTTGCAAAGCATTGGAGGGAATTCCTCTTACAAATTCATATTCTATAACATCAAAAAAGGTAGAATCCACATAGTACCCTTTGGTCTCATAAAATTGCTTGACTTCCCCATTGCTTTCACTTTTCAGAAGCATTTGGTCTAGTTCCGGGAACTTCATGATTCTTGTAGAATTCTCGACTTCCTCAAAATCATTTTTCAATCCTTCTGCCAGTGGGCCAGGACTTCCTGCCCATTTAGTATCAGGAGTTTCCAAGGCTACACGATAAATTCGATCTCCATCTTTAATGTTTTGGTCAAACGACAATTCATCAAAAATAAATAGTCCGATCAGCAAACAAGCCGCCAAGCCTACAGCCATCCCCAACACATTGATCACTGTAAGCGACTTATGCTTTTTGAGGTTTCTTAGGGAAATTTTAATGTTATTTCTCCACATTTTGTAAGAATTTGAAAATTGAAAGATTGAATATACTCGTCCTAGCGAAGGGCATCAGGATAGGAAATGCTACACGAGCCATCTTGCCCTGAAGCAATCTCATCGTGATATTAAATAACAGATTGCTTTGTCGTCGTACCTCCTCCGCGCAATGACGCTACATTCATTCCCACTTTTATGCCATCCCAAAACCCTCAAAGCAGCCTCCTAGGGCTAGAAAAGCGATAAGTAATAAAATCAATCGGACAATTTTGTTCGCCAGTGGGCAATAAGGATAAAGGCAAAAAAAATTTCTAACATACTAATTAGAATCAAAACAACATATTTCAGCCCTTTTTTCTGCCATTCATAAAACTTGAAATCTCTCAACGCCCCTAAAACTCTTTAGTAATAATTATTGATAAGTAGTTTAAATTGCTACTTTTAGAGAAAATTTACTAAAGTGAGAGCTAAAGAATATATCAAACATCTTCTTTCCTTGGAGAATTATTCATTCTCGCTTGAAGAAATCAGTAATCAGACTGATTCCACTGATACAGCGTTGAAATTTGAACTCGCTCGATTGGTTGAAAAAGGCGAAATTGTCAGCCTTAGAAAAGGTTTCTACCTCATAATACCTCCCAGATATTCAAAACAAGGAAACCTGCCTATCCAGCTCTATATACATAAGCTTTGCAAAAGCTTAAATCGAAACTATTATTTAGGTTTTTATTCTGCAGCGAAGTTTCATGGGGCGAGCCACCAGCAAACTCATAGAGAGTATGTGATGATTGAACAACCCAATTTAAACGATATCAAAAAAAATGAGATTGACAT
This sequence comes from Algoriphagus sp., assembly GCA_017858365.1. GTDB lineage: Bacteria > Bacteroidota > Bacteroidia > Cytophagales > Cyclobacteriaceae > Algoriphagus. The sequence goes on from JAFMBQ010000120.1 coordinate 3,621, forward strand.
TCGGTTTATAACAACTTCGAAATGGCCTTCCAAAAATGTGATTGAAAAAAAGTCAGATGCAGGGATTTTTAACGTGTCAAGTCCAGCGCTGACGTCAGCAGATTTGATTCACCATCAAACCAAATTGGGGGGAATGAATAGGATGCTGGCAATTCTAGAAGAACTTTCAGAGGAAATTACGAATAAGGATTTGGAGGATTTGCTGACATGGTATCCACATCGAAGCACCATCCAACGCTTGGCCTTTATTTTAGAAGAAATGCAAACAGGAATTGATCTCAGTTTATTAACAAATCATCTAAAATCAGGACAATTTTTTCCCGTATTACTATCGCCAAAGAAAAATCAAAAGGCTGGATCAGTTGATAATCGTTGGAAAATAGATGTGAACATCAAACTTGAAAGTGACTTGTGATCCCTAAACCTCAAATAGCACAATGGCAAGAGTTTGCTCCTTGGAAACAATTTTTTCAGGTAGAGCAAGATCTTATTATCAGCCGTGCTTTGGTGGAATTATTTTCAGATAATTTCCTGAGAGAAAACCTTGCCTTTAGAGGTGGAACCGCACTTCATAAATTATTCCTTAATCCCGCTCCCCGTTACTCAGAGGATATAGACTTAGTACAAATTAAACCTGGGCCAATCAAGCCTATTATGGAAAGAATAGGTGAAGTAATCACCTTTTTTGAAGAAGAAAGAACGACTCAAAATAGAGGACATGGCATCAAAGCGCTCTACCGTTTTTCCTCAGAATATGAGGAAATTAGATTGAGGTTGAAACTTGAAATTAACTGTAAAGAGCATTTCAATATGCTGGATTGGGTGGATTTTCCATTTGAAGTAAAAAACGACTGGTTTTCAGGAAAGGCTCAGATTCGAACCTACAACCTCAATGAATTACTAGGGACGAAACTCAGAGCACTTTACCAAAGAAGTAAAGGACGGGATTTATTTGATCTGGACTATGCGAGGCGACATCAAGAATTGAATTACGAAGAAATCATAACCTGCTTTAAAGAATACACACGTTTTTCAACGGATAAAAGACCTCCAAGTAAAAAGGAGTTTCTAATAAATCTGGAAGAAAAAGAAAACGACCCTGGCTTTATTGGAGATATGGAGGCCTTGCTCCGACCTGGGATCGATTATAATCAACAAGAAGCCTTTCAATGGCTAAAAGACGAAATACTGGCCAGAATTTAAAGAATCAACTAATAGCCAAAAATACCTGCGGAAAGGTTGTTCGCCAGTGGGCAATAAGGACTGAGGATTCAAGAACTTCGAAGGTTGATTTTTCAAGATTGAGCAGTGACTTTTTTGTTTGGTCTGCCTTTCAGCTTTCTGACTTTAGCTTTCTGATTTTCTCTCGTCCTTCTCCTTTCAAACTATTATTCACCGCTTTCACTAATTCACTTGCATAACTAACTCTAACTAATTACTTTCAGAAGCTTTTTGGAGAAGATCGACGGAGATTTTTTGATGGATAAAAAGCAATAAACCTGTAACTATGACTCCAAATAAGACAGTTTACACAACAAACATGTGACAATAAATAAGTTATCGTTCAATGTAGAAAACTAGCTGCAAATTCGATCACATTTGGTTTTTGCCAATACTCGGACAAAAACAGAATAGAAAATGGAGTTTAAAATGAAAATTAACGGATGACTCAAAAGAATAACCAAAACCCTGAACAAATTGCTCGAGACCGCATCGACCAAAAGCTGCGGCTTTCAGGGTGGGTTATTCAGGATAAATCAAAAATTGACTTCAGTGCTTCACTTGGCATAGCTGTCAAGGAGTACCTTACTGAAGTCGGGCCTGCCGATTATGTCTTATTTGTTGACAGAAAACCAGTGGGAATAATAGAAGCAAAGAAAGAAGAGGAAGGGCAAAATTTAACAGTTGTTGAAGATCAATCTGGTGCATATGCTTCCAGTAAATTGAAATACTTCCATAATGAGCCACTTCCATTCATTTACGAATCAACAGGGGTAATTACACGTTTTACAAATACCCGAGATCCAAAACCACGAGCTAAAAATATATTTTCTTTCCATAAGCCGGAAACGATAAAACAGCAGCTTAAAGATGAGCAAACGCTCAGAGGACGGTTATTCAATTTCCCAACGCTAGACAAAGGAAATCTCCGTGATTGTCAATACTCTGCAATTAAAAACCTTGAACTTTCTTTTGAAGAAAACAGACCCAGGGCCTTGATTCAAATGGCAACAGGTGCTGGAAAAACTTTTACTGCAATATCATCTATTTACCGCTTGTTGGAACATGGAGATGCCCAACGCATTTTGTTCCTGGTTGATACCAAAAATCTAGGTGAGCAAGCTGAGCAGGAGTTTATGGCTTTTATTCCTCCCAATGAGCACAGAACATTTACTGAATTATTCACTGTTCAGCGCTTGTCTTCATCTTTTGTAAATCAAGATGTGCATGTCTGTATCTGTACCATTCAGCGCTTGTACTCCATTTTAAAGGGAGAAGAACTGGATGAAAAAGCTGAAGAAGAAAACCCAAATGAAAAAGGTTGGTTGCCTAAGGAGCCACTTCCGGTAGTCTATAATCAGAAAGTTCCTGTTGAGTTTTTTGACTTCATTATCATTGACGAATGTCACCGTTCCATTTACAATTTATGGCGACAGGTATTAGAATATTTCGATTCCTTTTTAGTTGGCTTAACCGCCACACCTGACAAACGTACCTTTGGTTTCTTCAATGAAAACATAGTGAGTGAATATACTCATGAAGACGCAGTTGCTGACGGTGTGAATGTAACCTACGATACTTACTTGATTGAAACCAAAATCACTAAAGAGGGAGCTAAAATTGAAGCCAAAGAATTTGTTGACAAGCGGGAAAAGCTCAGCAGACGCAAACGATGGGAGCAATTGGATGAAGAAGTAGCCTATACTTCCAATCAATTGGATAAGGACATTGTGAATCCTAGCCAAATCAGAAATGTAATCAAAGCTTTCAAAAACAAACTGCCTGAAATTTTCCCGGGTAGAAAGGAAGTGCCCAAGACCTTGATTTTTGCCAAGACAGATAGCCACGCGGATGATATTATCAATATTGTCAGAGAAGAATTTGGAGAAGGAAATAGCTTTTGTAAAAAGATTACCTACAAGATAGAAGACAACCCAAAAACGGTTTTGTCTTCTTTTAGAAATGATTATTATCCACGGATAGCCGTAACTGTGGACATGATTGCTACAGGTACAGATGTAAAGCCTTTGGAGTGCTTGATTTTTATGCGGAATGTAAAATCCAAAGGTTACTTTGAACAGATGAAGGGACGTGGTACGCGAACCATCAAGCTGGAAGATTTAAAGAAAGTAACTCCTTCGGCTATTGCCACCAAAGACCATTTTGTGATTGTGGACGCTGTGGGCGTGATGAAAACCACCAAGACCGACAGCAGACCGCTGGAACGGAAACGAGGCGTAGCGCTAAAAGACCTGATGTATGCAGCCATGATGGGCAATTTGGATGAGGATTTGTTTACTTCGCTCGCAGGAAGATTAGGGCGGATTGAAAAGCAAATTACCCCGGATGAGAAAGCTAAATTTCAGGAACTGGCAAAAGGCAAATCCATCAATCAGATGACCAAAGATTTACTGGGTGTGTTTGACCCTGATAAAGTACAGGATTTCTCTATTGCCAAGTTTGGACACCCTACACCCGCACAGGTAGATGAAGCTCGGGAAGAACTAGCCAAACAAGCAACATTACCCATTACAGGAGAACTTATTGAATATGTGGACAATGTCCGCAAGTCTTTGGAGCAGATTATTGATGTGGTAAATATTGATGAATTGGAGTTTGCCGGATGGGATACGCAGGCACAGGAAAAAGCTGCTGAATTGGTTGCTGATTTTAAGACCTATATTGAAACACACAAAGACGAAATTCTGGCTTTGAGCTGGTTTTATTCCCAACCTTATCTGCGGAAAGAACTGACTTATAAAATGGTGAAAGAACTGCTGGAAAAACTCAAAGCTGACAAACCTACTTTGGCACCACTGCGCATTTGGCAGGCCTATGAGCATATTGACGGTTTGGAAAGAAGCCAGCCGCTCAATGAAATGATTGCCTTAGTAGGTTTGATACGAAGGGTAATGGGCCTAGATGAGCAATTAACCCCCTACAACAAAGTAGTAGACAAGCGATTTCAGGATTGGGTGTTTAAAAAACAAGCGGGTACGCTGAAATACACCGAAGAACAGATGAACTGGCTTAGGATGATTAAAGAGCATATTGCGACTTCCTTCCATATAGAAAAAGACGATTTGGATTATAACCCATTTGATGCCAAAGGCGGTATTATGAAAATGTGGAATCTATTTGGTGATGGGGTGGATGAAATTATTAATGAACTGAATAAAGAATTGGTAGCGTAGATGGCATTTGAAATAGAATATAAAAGTACTTGGTTAACTCCTTCGCTCGAGGATGTTGTAATGTTTGTGATTGGAGGAGATTGGGGTAAAGAGCCAACAATTATTGATGAGGAGTATGTCGAAGTTTTATGCATACGCGGGTCGGAAATAAGAGATTGGTCAAAAAACAAAGGGAACACTGCATCAATTCGAGCTATAAAAAAAACAAGTCTGGAAACTAGAGAGCTTATTGAAGGAGACATTCTTTTAGAAATTTCTGGTGGCGGACCAGATCAGCCAGTCGGTAGAACAGTATTAATTGATAGACAAACGCTTTCTTATTTGCCGGAAAAACCAAAAGTTTGCACAAACTTTTTAAGATTACTTCGATTCCCTAAAGCAATTGATAGTTCATTCATCAATTTGTATTTTGATTTTTTTTACGCTTCAGGAGAAATTGTGAATTACCAAGGAGGAAGTAATAATCTTAGGAATTTAAAGTTTGCTGAATTTTCAAAAATTAAAATCCCACTAGCCCCACTCAACGAACAAAACCGCATTGTTTCCAAAGTAGAAGAACTCTTCAGCGAGCTGGACAATGGAGTGGCGAATCTCAAATTGGCACAAAACCAACTGAAGGTGTATCGGCAGGCATTGTTGAAATATGCCTTTGAAGGCAAACTTACCGAGCAATGGCGCAAGGAAAACAACCCAGAACCCGCAGAAAAACTACTGGAACGCATCAAAGTAGAACGCCAACAACGCTACGAGCTAGAACTCAAAAACTGGAAAGCTGCTGTGAAGGCCTGGGAAAAGAATGGGAAGAAAGGGCGGAAGACAGGGAAGCCAGCTAAACCAATGGATTTTGCACCATTACATCAAGACATTTTAGAACAGTTACCATCAATACCTAAAGATTGGAAATGGATTAGAAATAATGATATCCTTTACTATGTAACGAGTGGTTCTAGAGATTGGAAAAAGTATTACGATGAAACCGGAGCCTATTTTATTAGGACACAAGATATTAAAACCAATAAGCTAGAGATCGAAAATGCAGCCTATGTTAATCTTCCTGAAAATGTAGAAGGGAAAAGGAGTTTAGTGCAAAAAGGGGATTTATTAATGACCATTACAGGCGCTAATGTTGGGAAGGTTGCCTATATAAAAGATGAAATACCAGAGTCATATGTTAGCCAATCTGTGGCTTTGATGAAGCCTATCAATCCTAAAATAACTCCTTACCTGCATCTTTACTTCCAATCAGATGTCTATGGTGGGAAGATGATAAAAGGGTTAGTTTATGGAGTAGGAAGACCTGTTTTGAGTCTTGAAAATATGCGTGAAGCACCATTGGCTTTGTGTTCTTTTCAAGAACAAGAACAAATCATTTTAGAGATAGAATCTCAATTCTCAATCATTGACAACCTTGAAAAATCCATAGAATCTGGACTTAAAAAATCAGAAGCCCTTCGCCAATCCATTTTAAAGAAAGCTTTTGAAGGCAAACTGGTGACACAGGATCCTAAAGATGAACCTGCTTCAGAACTGCTCAAGCATATACAGGCAGAAAAGAAAAAGTACCTGGAAGTGCAGAAACAACAGAAGAAAAGAAAACCTAAAAATACCAAGAAGATGAGTAAAGAGCTTAGCATTGAAGAAGTACTCAAAACTTCAGACAGCCCCATGCTTGCCAAAGACGTATGGCAAAAGAGCAAGCACATGGAAAACATTGAAGACTTCTATAAGGAGCTGAAAGATATCCGGTCTAAGATCAAGGAAGTAAAAAAAGGTACAGAATCTCTTTTAAGCTTGGTTAAATGAGAATAGACAAAGTACATATCAAAACCCGGTTTAAAAACCTTGAGGATTTCCAGATTGATATTGACGAAAATGCCTGGGAAACCGTTTTGCTTGGTCTCAATGCAACAGGTAAGTCCAACTTTTTGGAATCACTGGTCATTATTTTTAGAGATTTAGACTTGATCTATAATCACAATAGAAAGATTAAGAAACACGAGTTTGATTATTATATCAAGTATGAGTGCCGCAGCAATACTATAGAAGTCACTTTTGAAAAAGATAAGTATGCGTTTGTCGTAAATGGAAAATTCGAAACCACCACAGTTACCAAAAACATTGAGCATTATTTGCCGAAACACGTTTTCATTTATTATTCTGGAATAAGTGACCGCCTTGCCGATCTATACATTCCGCACCAAAAGATTTATTATGAACAGATTATCAAGGCTGGAGCGAAAATTGAAGAATTTGATACTATTCGAAGAATATTTCTTGCACAAAACATTCATGCAAACTTTGCTCTAATTGCCTTTTTTCTATATCAGGAAGATCAAGGTGATGAAACGATTAAA
>JAFMBQ010000121.1 GCA_017858365.1 Algoriphagus sp.
GGGTGGCGTACTTTGCAGCGGAATCGTGGCGTACTATAGAGCGGAATATCCAGTTGTACGATTTTGGATTTGCTTCAATTTAAACTTCAATGATTTTGTTCTTTAAGGCAAATCGGACAAGTCCGGCAGTATTTTTTGCTTGTAGTTTTTGAATCAAATTTCTTCGATGAGTATCGACTGTTCTCTGACTGATAAAAAGTTTCTCAGCAATTTCATGGTTGTTGAATTCTTCTGAAATTAATTTTAAAATTTCTGTTTCTCGTTTAGTGAGCTTGATAGGGTTATTGGATTCTCTCTCTAATTTTCTTTTGATTAATTGATTCATGATTTTTTCTGAAACCTCTGATGAAAAATAGGTTCCCTCATTTGCTACCTCAGTTATGGCTTTTTTAAGTTCTCTTGAATTCGTGGTTTTCAAAAGGTATCCCAAAGCACCAGCTTTAAGTGCCTCTTGAATTATACTTACTTCATTGTGCATGGTCAAAATTATGACACCCACTTTTGGGTAGCTCCCAACGATCTCCTTGGTAGTGGCTAAGCCTCCCTTGGAAGACATATTGATATCCATGAGAACTACATCAACATAATTTTCACTTAGAAAGGAAAGTGCTTCCTCGCCATTTTGAGCTTCGCCAATGACCTGAATTGACTCCTGATCCATCATAGAATTTTTAATTCCTTCTCGTATCAATGGATGATCGTCTACCAACAAAACTTTTATCTTTTTCATAGAGGAATGTTTATTGAAACTGAAGTACCACTTTTTGTGCTTGAATCAATATTTACCTGACCTTTCAATAATTCGACTCTTGACTTTAGATTACTAATTCCAAGACCAATAGTTACTTTCTCTGGATCAAATCCTTTCCCATCATCTTCGACGATAATAAGGATCTCATCACTTCCTCGTGTGACATAGATATTAATGTTTTTTGGATCAGCATGGCGTAAGGCATTGCTAATAAGTTCCTGGACTATCCTATAAATTGAGAGCGAAATTTTAATGTCAAGATTTTTTAAATCACCATGCAGACTTAGGTGCAATTCAACATCGGTTGATTTATCAATCGTTTCACCCAAATATTCCAATGCTCTTGCTAAACCAAAGTCTTCCAATATTTTGGGAGTCAGGTTTTTTGAGATAGCTCTGATTTCTTCAAAAGTATTATCCAGTTTTGCTTTTATATCGGCATATATAGTCTTGAATTTATGGTTGAATTTCTCTAATTCCGGCTCCAAAGCATTCAAGTTTAGTCCAATAGCAGAAATTGCTTGACCTATTCCATCATGAAGTTCTTGGGCTAGTCGTCGTCTTTCTATTTCTTGACCAGCTATTAATGCCTCTTTTTTCGCATCTTCTGAAATACGTCGCTCGGTGATATCCAATCCGTTGCTTAAAATAGCGTCAATTTCCCCATTTTCATTTCGTAATACTGTGCTTTGCCATTCTAGAAGTCTTTTCTTCCCCTCAAAATTGATTATTTGGTTCTCATGTGTATTAGTATCTTCAATTTCACCGTTCACCATTTTGTTAAAAAAAAATCTCGTCGATTCTCTTTCATCTAGGGGTAAGAATCGATCAAACCAATTTTTTCCAATGGCCTCTTTTTCAGAAACTCCTAGGATATTACTTCCCACTTTATTAATCATTACAATGTTCCCATTGGTGTCTAAAATTAAAAATAGGGAATGTGTCACACCCAAATATTTCCTGAGTATCTTTTGCTGATATCGAATTTTATTTTGCCATTTTTCGCGATCAGATACATCTGAAATAAAACAAATAATGAAAAACTCATTTCCTGATTTCACGCAGCTTAACCCAATCTCCAGCAATAATTTTTCTTCAGATTTTTTTATCCCTATTAAAGTTAGCCCAGAATGCATCTTTCGGAACTCAGGGTTTTTGACAAAATTTTTACGATGGGACTCGTGTATTTTTTTGAGGTTTTTAGGCATCAGTTTTTCCACTTCCAGCCCAAGAATTTCGTTCAATGTGTATTCAAAAATATTTAAGCAACTTGGATTCGCTTGAATAATTTTACCATTGGAATCAGCCACCAAAATTGCCTCTGCCGAGTTTTCGAAAATCAATGTACATAATGAATCTGTTTGTTGACTTGAAGTTGAGAGTTCCATTTAACCCATATTTAAAAATGATTTAAAAAGTTAATCATATTCAAATAAAAAAAAATATTTTTTCTTTTATAAGTAAAATTAAATTTTTTTTATTCAAAAATTTTCCTTTCAATTAAATCTAATTGATTGATAAGTTGACAGATTATCTGCCTTTTGAGATTTGGCCAGCGGATTAGTAGGTCCTCAAATTCCACTATGGGGATTACCAGAAGCAAGGAATTATTTTTGATAGTCGCAGAATGGTTTACTTCACCAAAATCAAAGAGTGCGTTTAATCCAAAAAATGTTCCTTCACTCAGTTGAGGTAACCTTGTTATCCTTCCGTCGCTATCTGTTTTATGAAGAATTACTTTGCCAGAAATAAGATAAAATAGTTGTGAAAGTCGCTCGCCTTGTTTGTAAAGGTTTTTACGCTTACATCTAATAAGATGTTTACCGCTTTTCAGAGAGGAAGGCTTGTCTTTTGAATTTATGTGAGAAAGGAAAGAAGAGTTGTCCTTAGTTGGATACGTTGAAATTAGCATTTCTTTTTGCTTTTGGATACTGATCAAGTATTGCTTTTACTATATTCCGAATTCTTTCTTCTGTATAAGGTGTTGGAGGATCAGTTGTTTTAGAGTTTCCTGTTCCTTGCCAAATAAGTTGCTGTTTTTTAAAATCGACAAAGTGTATTATGATTGTACTTGTTTTTACAGTATAGGAGGAGATACTATATTCTGTCCAATATCTAAAGTGGAATGGATAATAGTCATGAGTTACATAGTGTGTGTTTTCGTCCAATACGAGATGAAAGTCAATCAATAAATCTGGTTCAGATTGAGAGTTGACCCATTCCCAATTGGTGATTTCGTTTTCTATTGCATCTTTAATTCTTTTTCTGGTTAACTCATTGTCAATCATTGGATTTCCTTTTGATGGTTTTTCCTGATGTTCAGCCCATGCAAAAGTTTTATACTGAGTTAAATCTACCGATCGATCAAAGTCTGATGTGAGATATAATTGTTCAGAACAACTATTAAGTATGAGTAATAGCGAGCATAAGAAAAATATTATTATATTTTTCATTTTTTCAAGTGAATATATTAAACAATTTAATAGGTTGTGAGCTGATTAGAAATGATTTGAATCATGATTTAATGTGATTTTCATCATTTTGTCTATTGGTTTTTATAAACCACATTAATATCATTTGATTAAATGATGTATATCATTTCTAATTATCTTCTTTTTAATTTTATTTGTCATTTACTTAAACAAATGAAAGGCTCGTTATATTTAGGACAATTTGCTAAGGTTAAGATTTTCGTTCATTGGACTTTTTTTATCTTAGTAAGTTATAGCTTATTTTTAGGGGTTTTAATGGAGCAGCATGTTGAAAACTTAGGTTGGAACATGCTATTTATACTTGCTATTTTTCTATGTATTTTATTGCATGAGTTTGGACATGTGGTGACAGGTCATAGATTTGGATATAAAACCAAGGATATTATAATCTTGCCAATTGGGGGAATGTCGCGTTTCGAAAAATTACCTGACAGCCCTAAAGAAGAGTTTTTAATAAGCGTATCTGGTCCATTTGTGAATTTATTGATTGCCTTAATATTATTTTTAATTCAACCCTATAGTTTATCGAATTTCCCCTACTTGGACATTTCAGAATTGAATTCTAAAAATTTTCTTTTTCTGCTTTGTGAAGTAAATTTTTTTATAAGCATTTTTAATCTAATTCCAGCCTTCCCTATGGATGGAGGTAGAGTCTTAAGGGCAATTCTCTCCCTATTTATGTCCAAATTAAAGGCTACGGGAATTGCCTCTTCCGTTGGGACAGTTTTATCAATTTCTTTAATATTTTTGGGGATATTTTTTAATCCTTTCCTAATCGTAATTGGGTTATTTATTATTTTTTCTACTTCGAATAAGTCTTCTGTTGTGAATATCTCAGAATTATTAGAAGGGCATACAGCCGGTGAATTGGCCATGCACAAGTTTGATATGCTTTACGAAAACCTCACAATTGCTGAAGCTTCGAAGGAAGTATTAGATCATCAATCAAAAAACATTGGAATTGTCTCCGAAAAAGATGAAATAATAGGTACAATTTCACGAGATATGCTCATCAGTTCACTTCAATCACATGACCTTAAAACACCACTGTCCAAAATCATGAATCCTATCACAGACGTGATACCATCAAAGACCCTATTAAAAGATCTTCTCAACGATAAGATCTTCAAAAATTATAATTTGGTACCAGTGACAGAGAATGAAAAAATAATTGGAATGATCAATCTTGAAAATATTCTTGAATTTATGGCTTTTAAAAAGGCCTCTCCGGATTGGGAAAATATCATTAACGAAGATGGACTTACCTAAAAGGAGGTAAATTTTCAAATTGTGCGGCTTGTTCTGGATTGAGCTTGTAATCTTTTAGTGCAAAAATGATTGCTTTATTAGAAGAATAAAGCTCCCTGTTGACATTTAAGACGGTAGCAATTTCTTCCTCCTCCAAATGTTTGCGATTTGATTGATCATAAACCATTTCCAATAATCTATCATAGTTTTTCTGAATGTCGAGCATGAGTTTGCTAAGTTCTTCGAAAAATGTTTCGTTGGATTCTGATTCAAGCATTTGTTTAAATCGAGTAGTCATTATGAGATTAGAATCATTAAAAAAATCATAAAGTGATATTATAGTTCTTTTTCCCGATTTTCGAAAGTTAGCGAGGTCTAGTTCAATGTCTTTAATGTCCTTTGCTGCATATAAGGCATTTCCTGTTGCAGTGATTATTTTCGAAAGTCTGAAAGACTCTTCCGCTGTCAATGACTGTTTTTGAAGGTCTCCATAGAAGTTAATCATTTCACCATGAAGTCTTTTTATCTCATAATAATTGTCAATGAAGTTTTCTTGTGGTTTGAAAAATTGCCCCTTTTTCAATGAAAAGGGTTCACTATTATGTTGGAGAAATGCTGTTCTCCACAACTTTAAAACTAAGGAAAGGAGGTGATTAGTTTCCTGTGTAAGTGCTTCAATAGCTGTCTCAGATACTTCCACTGTTATTTCATGAATAAATAATCCTACTCTATCATTGTAACTGGTGAATCGGCTATTTAAGAAATCTGCAAACCGACCGAGGAAGGGGAAAAATAAAATGATTCCTAAGAGATTGAAAGTACTGTGAAATAGCACTAGAGCGAATAGTTCATCTTTAATATTTAGAACATCTGTGATAAAGAAAATCAAGAGTCCCATTGAAAAAAATGCAACGATGTCTGTGACTAGATTAAATAAGAAATGCCCAATGGCCACTCTTTTTTTCGATGCAGTCCCCTGAAGTCCTCCCAATAATACAGTAATGGTGGTCCCCAAATTTGCGCCAATAACCACGGCAGCAGCTGCATTAAAATCTATAATTTCGACATTTAATGCGCTTAAGGTAATTACCATTGTGGCTGAACTTGATTGAATGAGAGCGGTAAATACAAAACCTACTAAAAGGAACACAAATGGACCGTAGTCGGCAAATAGACTTATATCAAAATCCTCAGCAAGGTAGCTGATGCTGTCCTTCATGAATGAAAGTCCAAGGAATAGAAAAGATAATCCTAATGTTAAGAGACCTGTATTAAACAATTTTGGCTGTTTTGGAAAAAACACCACCAATAATCCACCAATAGCGATTAAGGGCAGAATAAAACTTTCAATATCAACTTTGAAACCAAGAGAAGCAACCAGCCAACCGGTGAAGGTTGTTCCTAAGTTGGAACCTAGAATGATGCCCAGGGCACTTTTCATACTGATAACCCCTGCGCCAACAAATGCCAACAGCATTAGCGAAACCACTGAGCTACTTTGTAAAAGTGCTGTGATCAGAGTGCCTCCCAGAATGGCTTTTAGCTTATTCTTAGTATGTTTCTTTAGGAAAATCTTGAACCCTCGCCCTGCCAATTCTTTGACAGCATTCTCCAACTGAGACATTCCAAAGAGGAATAATCCAAGCCCCGCTAAAAATTTCCAAACATCAAAATTTTCCCACATATCGTTTGACTTTATTAAAATAAAACGAATTACTAGAATTCGTAATTTTCAAAAGCAAATTAAAAGTTAAAATTAAAGATGTTGTAATCCTAAAATCAAAAATGGAATAATATTCTTAGTTCATGGAATTGAAAGAACTAGGAATTAGATTTGAAATATTCGCTGATCGAATGCATTATTTAATTGCTAAGTAGTATTTAAAATGCTTTAAAACTTTAGCATAAAAGGAAGTGGCTTAGATAAAAATTTCGACAGATTAAACTCTTAATACCCTTAAGACTTTCAAAAATATATGTAAAAATTAGGCGGAGATGATTATTGTTATTTTGGCATATGTTAATTTAATCATAGCGAGTAATTAATTTGATTATCAGTCTCCTTTATATAATTACCTTATCTTGGGTGTGTCCAAATATTTCTTGATTAAAATCATTTCTTTGGTTGATACACATCATTGAAATATTGGAGAACAGTGAGGTAATTTAGGGTAAGATTTAAAATAAATTTATTACTAAAAAAAAAATGCTATGACACAGTTAGTTAAAAGTTCTCGCTTGTTTCCTGAAGCTCCGTCAATGCTTTTAGGTCTATTGGACGATGATAGTTTTTTTAATTTTGATTTGCCACGGTTAGGAAATGGATTTGGAACCAAAGTTCCCGCAGCAAATGTCAAAGAGAATCAAAATGAATTTATCATTGATTTGGCTGCGCCTGGTATGAAGAGGGATGATTTCCATATTAATATTGAGAATGGAATGTTGTCTATAAGTTCTGAGAAGAATGAAGAGTCAGAGGAGAAATCTGATTATTATACTCGTAAGGAATTCAGTTATAGTTCTTTTTCTAGATCCTTCAGACTACCTGACACCATCAATGAGGATAAGATTAAAGCTAAATACGACAATGGTGTTTTGATGATTCATCTTCCTAAAAAAGAGGAAGCAAAAAAACAAATCACAAAAAAAGAAATTAAAATAGGATGATATTTTTTTGGTGATTAATAACCTGGCCAATTCAATTTCCTTTCTTAAGACTATAATAAGGTTTTATGAATTATTGAATTGGCCAGTTTACTTATAAGCGTATGACATCTAAAACAATACTAGTGCCAATAGATTTAAAAATAACTTCCATAAAGGGGTTAGAACTTGCGGCGATGCTGGCTCATAAGATTAATGTAAAAATTTTTATTTTGTATGCACTTCAGATGGCTTTGCCAGATTCTGGAAGTTCCACCGATTCACAGGATTTAATTAAAGAAGCAGAAAAAGATGCATATGATGAATTTGAACTTCTGAAAAAATCTATAAATTTACTTGATGAAGTGGATCATAATTTTTTAGTTCTCCATGCGTTTGCTCAAGATGCGATTATTTCGATTACAAATAAACAAACTATAGACCTGATTGTAATGGGAACAAAAGCTTCAAATAGATTAGAAGGTATTTTAATAGGCAATAATACTTTTGCAATCACAAAAAATGTGAAGTGTCCTGTTTTAGTTATTCCGGAAGGCGTGGACACGAATAGGCTATTCAAAAACATTGGATTGGCTGGTGATTATAAAGAAACTGCCTCTAAAAATGCTTTTGAAATACTCATCACTATTGCAACTGCCTTTAATTCTTGTATCCATATTGTTCATATGAGTGAAATCCCTTCATTTAATCCAAACGAAACAGAAGAGGCGAAGAAATTAGATAGATATCTTCATGGACTTAATCATCGGTTCGTATTCAAGCTTAACAAGGATTTGGATGAAGTTCTAAACGAGTTTATAGAAGAAAATGAGATAGATTTACTGGCCCTTGTCAATAAAAGAAAGGATAGTGTAGATCATATTTTTCAATCAAAAAGTATTAAAAAAAGAGCAAGTTTAGCAAAGGTCCCATTTTTGATCCTAAATACTTAAAAAAAAATAAGGTTAAAAGTGTGAATAGAATTGTAAATATGAGTTTTATCTTGAATTTATATTTTTGAAATTCAAATATTTTGTAATGGAAGAAATCCTTAATAGAGATGAGTTTTATTCCTGTTTAGCTCATCTTTACTATGCGATAACTGTAGTTGATAAAAGGATAGAGGTTGAAGAAAAGAAGAAAATAAAGGATCTTGTAGAAAAGTATTGGAGCATTGATTTTGATCATTTAAATGGTCAGGATATTATTTTTTCAACTTTAAAGAGATTATTTAAGGAAAAACCAAAATCAGAGGAAGCCTATTCTGTTTTTTGTGACTTCTTTCATAAAAACCTTACACTTTTTAGCGATAAACTGAAGCGAAATATTTTGGATACCTCAGATAAAATAGCACAATCCTTCGCAGGAAGGAATAAGTCTGAAAGTGTAATTATTAGCAGACTGTATTTTTTGTTTGATGAAAATGGATGATCTTTTTCCAGATAAGTTTATTGAGCTCTTTTGCTCAAAAGAATCACATTTTCCACATGATAGGTCTGGGGAAACATATCTACGGGTTGGATTTTTAACACATCATATTTTTCAGCCAGCAAGGCCACATCTCTTGCTTGCGTAGCTGGATTGCAGGACACGTAAACAATCTTCGGTGCTTCCAGTCTTAGTAGCATTTGCACCACTTTTTCATCCATTCCTGCTCGTGGTGGATCTGTTATGATCAGGTCAGGTTTTGCATGATTAGCGATGAACTCCTCATTGAGCATATCTTTCATGTCACCAGCATAAAACAAGGTGTTTTCTATGCCATTCAACTTGGAATTTAACTTAGCATCTTCTATTGCAGATTCTACATATTCGATTCCAATGACCTGCTTGGCTTGTTTTGCAACAAAATTCGCAATAGTCCCCGTTCCTGTATATAGATCATAAACAACCTCATCACCTTTGAGCTGCGCAAAATCACGAGCTACTTTGTAAAGATTATAGGCCTGCTCGGAATTGGTTTGGTAGAATGATTTTGGACTGATTCTGAATTTCAACCCTTCCATTTGCTCTTCGATATAGTCTTTGCCTGCATAAGTCACCAGCTCTAAATCATGAAATGTCTCATTTGCTTTCAGGTTGATTATAGAAATCAAAGAGGTGATTTCCGGAAACCTTTGATTTAAAAACTCCATCACAACTTGAATTGACTCCGGGTCATTTTCTCCAAACTGAACAATTACCATGCTTTCGCCGGTGCTCGTGGTGCGGATAATTAGGTTTCTTAATAAACCAACGTGATTTCGGATATCGTAAAAAGTGAGTTTGTTTTCCAATGCAAACGTCCGAAGTGAATTCCGGACATCATTGGAAATATTTCCTTGAAGATAACAATGATCTACATCAACGATTTTGTCAAACATTTTCGGGATATGAAACCCAAGTGCATTTCGATCAAAATCCTCCTCGGTTCGGATTTGGTCTAGCGTAAGCCATTTTTTGTTGGAAAAAGTAAAGTCGAGCTTGTTGCGGTAGTATTGGGTTTTTTCAGAACCTAAGGTTGGCATTACTTCTGGAATGGACACTTTGGCAATTCGCTGAAATTGATCCAGAACTTGCTGCCGCTTGTAGGTTTTCTGAAGATTGTAATTGATATGCTGCCACTTGCAACCTCCGCAAGTTCCAAAATGTGAGCAGAAAGGTTCGATTCGTTCCTTGGAATATTCGTGGAATTTTACTGGCTCACCTTCCATAAAAGAGCTCTTGCCCTTGGTGATTCTTACATCTACTATATCTCCAGGGGCAACCCCAGTCACGAACACCACTTTTTCCTCATGATGGCCAAGACATTTACCCTCTGACGCTATTCGCTCAATAAGAAGATTTGTAATGACCTTATTTTTCATTTTCCTCGACATGAGTGCAAAACTAGGGAAAAAAGAGGAAATGCTATCCTCAAAATGAATCATATCGGATCTACTTTCCCTAAGAAATTATTCACTTTTAAAGGTTCTAATTCTAAAGTTTGGGCAGACACTTTTTAACAAGTTCCTATCTAGCTTATTTTTGCTGGAAAGGGATGACGAAGAATTTTGATAAAAATTTGAAATTAAGTTTAAGGTTGAATAGTTAGTTGAATTCTCAGGTGATCTTTGTTTTCTAGGCTAGAAGGAATGGAAATCAAATAGCTTCTCCGAAGCTCCTGCAAACAATCTGTTCCTAACTGCTTAAATAACTGGACCAGTTTTGTTGCCTAAACTAGGAAC
>JAFMBQ010000122.1 GCA_017858365.1 Algoriphagus sp.
GAACTTCCCGAAGTGATTTTTCGAATTGATAAACCAGCGGATTAAACCAAAAAATTATTTTAGCCAATTGAATTAAAAGCAAATCCCAACTGTGATACAACCGGACATGCATCGACTCATGAAGGATAATCTGTTTGGTTTCTGGCTGATTTGGATCAAATTCCGGTAATAAGATGTATTCGAAAAAGGATGCAGGAATAAAATCGGGATGGACTGCGATCCAAAGATTTTGGTGTTTAAAAAGCTTTGATTTGCCAATCAGTCGCTGCGACATCAAAAAACCAAACATCAGGTGAACAGTCATCACTATTACTCCTGCACCGTAAAGATAAAGACCAATTTCTATCCAAGTAATAGACTGAACTTGATCAGCCACACCTTGGCCAACGATGAATTCCGGCAATGTGAAATCTAAAGTCGCTTGAGACACTTGGACCAAAGGATAGGATAGCAGTGGGAAAACTGCCGAAATCAACAGCATTCCAAGCAGTACCGCTCGATTCAAATTAAAGAAAGTCAGTTCACTCAGGAGCAATCTGTAAAACAGCAAGCAAATTGCTAGGCAAATACTAGCTTCGAGTAGGTAAATGAGGAGTTGGTTCATTTTTCATCTGGTTTGTCCATGTTATCGATCAACTTTTGTAATTCAGCGATCTCTTGGTCTGAGATCTTATTTTCTTTCACCATGAACGAAAGAAAATTCCCGACAGAACCTTTGAAATAATTATTCATCAGCCTATTCGCGCTTCGCTTGCTGTAATCAGCTTGAGAAATTAGCGGAAAGTACATGTGAACGGATCCGTAAGATTTGTGCATTAGATATCCCTTTTTTTCCAACAATTTGACTGAGGAAGCCAAAGTCGTGTAGGGAGGTTGCGGGTCTGGTAGCGCTTCTAAAATGTCTCTTACTAGCGCTTTTTCTAAGCTCCAGATGATCTGCATGATTCGCTCTTCGTGGTATGATAGTTCTTCCATAACACCAATGTAAAAATGACTTTTTAATATTCCTACGATTTATTCGTATATCTACGAAATAAATTGAAGGAGTCACTAAAAACCAATCAAAATAGTCTCTGCTTAAATCAGTTGAGCTTTAACTTCTTTGAAACAGAAAAATAATTCAGCTCCTATCTGATGTGATCGTTCGGAATATTTCTCAGCTTCTTCCGCAGATCCATCAAAAAGTTTTGGATCCTCATAGTGAAGCGGGATTCGGATGTCAGCCCCAAAAATAAATGGACAATTCACATCTGCATGATCACAAGTCATTATTGCTGCAAATCCAGTCTGTGGATTGCTTGGATCATCATAGCATTTGGAAAAAGCTACATAGGGTTTTGATTCTGGACTTGTTCTAAGCGAATAAAGTGGATTGGAGAAACCATTTTTAGAAATCAAAAATCCATCTTGCTCCAATGCTTTTACAGCCCGAATATTAAATTCAGTCACTTCTACCCCACCAGAATAGCACTCGATAGGCAAATCAAAATAGTCCGCCAATGTTTCTCCCCAAATCTGAGCAAATTGACTTCGTCTGCTATTGTGCGTGCAAATAAAATTAAGCTTCGAGATCTCGTTCGACTTTATCTTTTGGAAAAGGAAATCCACCAATTGTTGAATTGCCTTTAGACGAACCCCATTCCAGGAAGGCTTTTCGAAACCAGCAATAACTTCCCTCAATCTTGATTCCATTTCTTCTTAAAATACCTTTAGCAACAACCTCCTCCAGGAGTACATGCTTGATTTGCGCCTAATCTGATTTTTGCCTTTTCAGGGGGAATTCCACATTGATCCTTTGCCAGGCAGTCTGTCATCGTGTTGGTAAGGATGAAAGATTTTCCGTCGAAGTCCAGTCCATATTTTCCAATGGTGACACCCTGATATTCAACTTCAATCTCATGATCTTCTAAATTTAATAAACGCTCAGAAAGCGAAATTATGCTCAGCAATTTGGAAGCACCTAAGCGGTGATCGAAGTCACCATCTTCCCACAATTGGAAATTAATGACTTCCTCTTTGCGAACTGTGCCACCACAATCAATAAAGCGTTTGCTTATTTGGCCGACTTCAGTTACATGAAAATGAGCAGGAACCGCCGAACCATCCGGCAAATGGAATTCTAATTCATTTAAATTAGCAAGGTGAGTTTTGATTTCAGAGAGTTTCATAGTCCTATTATTTAGAATTTAACAGCAATCAGAGGATATGGAAGGTTTTTGCAATTCTTCAAAAAGTACATCAAATTGCTTTTTCAGGATCAATACTTTTTCCCGGTCAATACAATAAGAAACGGAAACACCTTCAATTGATCCTTTTACCAAGCCCATCTCCTTCAACGCTTTTAAATGTTGGGAAATAGTGGCCTGAGCGAGACCAATTTCATCCACGAGTGTACCATTGATGCATTGGTCTTTTGCGCTGAGTAATTGTAGGATCGCAATCCTTGCAGGATGTCCAAGAACTTTGGCAAATTCTGCCAATTCATTTTGGTCAACTGAAAATAGATCTGTCTTTGAAGCTCCCATATCAATCGTAATATTACGATTGATATTTTTAAAAACCTATTTTTCTCTAATTAGAACAAATTCTGATAGTATAGGCGAAACCAAAAAGTAACCTAACACTTGGGAATCGCCAGAAACCACCTTAATATTAGAATCAGGATTCTGTGGCGGTGGGCTGAATAATCCTCCATCAGAAAAGAGCAAACCTAGCAATTGATTCAGGTAATTGTAAGGTTCTCTTGTCATTCTATAGAGAATCAATCGGACACGATCGTCTTGCTCAAATGCATAGCCTAGCTCCAAACCATTTTCGAAGAAAGTAAAACCGAAGGTATCGTCAAACAGAAAATAATCTTCGGGCTCATTCTTTAATGTATCGTTTTCAATGATTTGAATTCGATAATAATTATTCTCTTTGAAAGGAATCTTGCCATATGCTTTGATGTAGTAGCCCTCATCTCGAAAGGGTCTTTTTTCCTCGTATTGATACGTCAAGCTATCCAGAATTGGAGGCTCAAGCATTAGGCCTTCGGCAAAGAAGACATTTCCCTTCCATTCTACGATCAGCTCATAAGTCTCCCCTACTTTTGCTAAGATGTCGCTATTCAAAGGCCGATAGCTTTGAGACGTTTCATTATAACTGAACGGGATGATCGTTTCAGTGCCTTTAACTTGGATAAAAACCCGAGAATCTTTAATGATTTTGTAAGATTCCTGATCCAAAAAGTTTTTCGCTAAGGTGACTTTAACCTCATTTAGAATGGCATTATCGGTCCAAACCCCTTCAATCACAGGGATTTCGCCCTTTATCTCCGCCAGCGGAAGATCCACTTCGATTTGACAGGAAGTGATTACTAGTCCCAATCCAAGAATCCAGCTATTTTTCATATCAAAATTCAAAATTATAGGTAATCGATGGAAGAAAAGTAAAGAGGTAAGTCATGATTATTCCAGGTCGAACAGAAGTCACAGGACCGTCGGTTGAAGAATCGTACCTAATGTCATCATTTATGACATCTCCGAAAGTATAGGCAAAAGGGTTTTTCCTTCCATAGAGATTATATATGCTGGCATTCCAGCTGCCTCTCCATCTCCTTCCTTTATTGGTATTTCTCCAAGTAACAGAAGCATCCATCCGATGATAATTAGGATACCGATCTTCATTTCTGAAATCACTATAAAGCGGAACATTCTGCCGATCCGACTGATAGGATCCAATCGGAAAAGATACTGCCTGACCTGTAGAATAAACGAAGGTCAAGCCAGCTGACCAAGAACCAGAAAACTCATGGTTCAACACAAATGTCAGATCGTTTGGACGATCGTAGCGTGGATTATATTTCTGGCCCTGTGACACACCGTCAATCTGTCTCCATGTTCTTGAATAGGTATACGCTAACCAACCTGTGGTTTTACCTTGATTTTTGCGCAATAAAAATTCCGCCCCATAAGCCCAACCTTTGCCTACCAATAATTCAGTTTCCACATTATCAGTGAACAGGACGCTAGCCCCATTTCTCAGGTCAATGATATTTTTAAAGTCTTTGTAGTAAGTCTCGACAGAAAATTCCCATTTGTCTTGGTTGAAATTATGAAAAAAGCCTAAAGAGACTTGATCTGATCGAATCGGAGGCACATAAGTTCCTGCGAGAATCCAACGATCAATCGGTAATCCAGCCGAAGAATTGGTAGCAATTTGAACGTATTGAAAATTACGGTTGTAGGCAGCTTTGATGGAAAACTGTGGATTGATCAGGTATCGAAATGCGATTCTAGGCTCTAATCCTTGATAGAATTTAATTTTATCAAATGTGCCGTAATTCAAGGTATCAGTAACCGTAACATCTGGTCCAGGGATTCCACCCGCATAACTGTAATCCACTCCCTTACCGATCTGATTGAAGATCCCCCAGCGAAGGCCCGCTTCAGTGCTTAGCTTTGGAGAAATCTCATAAGTCATTCCCGCAAAGAGGTTATTCAAAACTCCATTTTTTGGATTAGTATCAATGGATTGAATATTACTACCGGAAGCAGGAATCAATGCAACTGGGGCGAAATGGTAGAATTGGGAATGTACTCCCCAGTAAGTCTGAAGATTTTCACCACGTAGCAGGGTCCATTGCGCTTTGATACCCGTCTCTGAAAGTTGATTTTTCCATTCAAATCCATTCTCAGGATCATCGAATTCGATTTTGTAATTATAGATAGAATGATAAGCATCCAGATCAAAATAGGCATCCTTATCGTAGGAATGATTCCACTTCAGTGAGTTCACAAAATTGCTCCAACCCAATCCGAAAGAGCTTTCTAAGCCAAGAAAATCACTTCCCTGATAAGTAGAGAAAGTCAATTTATCCTTGTCTCCAAGCCGAAATGCAAATTTGGCACTTAGATCATGAAAGTTGAGTTTGTTGTTTTTTACATCAGGATTGGAAGAAAGTCTTAGAAATACATCTGCATAAGTTCTTCGCGCCGAAATGGCAAAAGTCGATTTTTCTGAAAAAAGAGGTCCGTCTAGTGTAAATCGGGAAGAGATAGTCCCAATCCCTCCCTCACCTCTGATTTGCTTATTATTTCCTTCGCGCAGTGAAACATCAATTAACGAAGACAATCTACCCCCAAACGAAGCTGGCATATTCCCTTTATACAGGTCTACTTTTTCAAGGGCATCAGGGTTGAAGACTGAGAAAAATCCAAAGAAGTGAGATGCATTGTAGACAGGGGCGCCATCAATCTGAATTAGGTTTTGGTCTGCTGATCCTCCCCTGACAAATAGACCCCCGGTACCCTCGCCTGCCGACTGAACTCCCGGAAGCAGCTGGAGGCTTCTGAATAAATCAACTTCTCCAAATAGTGCTGGGATATTCTTAATTGTCTCAATCGGGATAGTAACCTTTCCAGTTTCTAAATTTTTAATTTGCTCATCAGGTCTTCGATCCCTAATAATTACCTCTTCCAAAGAGAGCTCTATGGGTTTCAGGAAAAACTTCTGAGTTTTAATTGCATCTTTTTCGGTGATTTCTCGGATAGTTTTTTCAAAGCCTACGAAAGAGATTACAAGCCTCCTTGGAAGTTTTTCTTTTTTTATCTGAAAATCACCATTTAAATCAGAGATAACTCCTGTTGAAATCTCATCTTCCCAATAAATACTAGCTCCTGGTAAAAGCTCAGAATTGGTGACATCTAGGACCTGACCCTTGAAAAAAGCAGCATCCTGCCCGTAGAGCCTGCTTATTGAAAAACAATAAAGACAGAAAATAATCAGATTGCTCTTTAATAAACTCGAGCTCATTTTTTGTATTTTAAGTTGAAAATCACAAAGCTAGACGATTCAAAGCGATTAATGTTTGTTAATTTTTCAAAAACATCAGCTTTTCCTACCACCTCTTTTCAAGTATTAGCTTTCAAGTAAGCTTTATTTTATAATTTCAGGTTATGATTTGGGCATATCCGGATGTTAAACTCACCCTACTACTAGCCGCAATATTTTGCTTGCTATACTTTATTTACCTTGGACGCTACTGGGCAATCAATCGTCGATTAGAAGTCGAGAAGCGAAGATTATTTACAAAAATAGTCATACGAACTAGCTATTTCGCACTTTTTTTGATTGCTTTTACAGGGCCTTCAATTGGCACCTCGCTGAAAGAAATCAAGGAAGAAGGAAAGGATATTTTCATCGCAGTGGACCTTTCCCAGTCGATGAATGCAGTAGATATTGGTCCAAGCAGACTTCAGCGAATCAAATTCGAACTGAAAAATCTCGCCAAAAACTTTCCTTCGGATCGGATTGGTTTGATTATTTTCAGCTCAGAAGCTTTTCTTCAATGCCCACTTACTTTTGATCAAAGTGTACTTCAATTGTACATAGATGGGTTGAATACCGGGTTAGTTCCCAATTTCGGCACTGATTTGAATAGTCCCTTGCGTTTGGCATTGGAGCGATTTGAAAGCGATGAAAGTCAGGAGATAAAAGCAAAGTCTATTATTTTAATTTCAGATGGAGAAAATTTCGGGGATGATCTCGAAGATATTGGAGGAAAATTAAACGAGCTTGGGGTAAAAGTTTTTTCCTTGGGAATTGGTACCGAATCTGGAAGTTCGATTCCTAGAGGGAATGGATTAGTGATCGACCCACAAACAGGGCGACCGGCCCAAACCGTATTAGACCGAACACCACTTCAAGTCATCGCTGCGGAGACGGATGGGCAATATTTTGAGATTTCTGACGAAGCTCAAGAGGCTGGCAATTTGATTGGAGCGCTAGAGCAATTAGAAGGCGGAGTCACCGGATCTCGTGTAGTGGAAGCTTCGGCAAATAAATATTTCTATTTCTTACTGGCGGCACTTGCATTATCATTGATAGATATGATGCTACCTGTGAAAACGATAAAATTATAAATGAGCTTGAATAAACTACTCTTAGCAGTTTTACTTCTTCTACCTGCATCTTGGACCAAAGTATCTAAGATGAATCGAGCGATAGATGTCGCTGGTGAAAGCTATGCTAAGGCAGAATACGAGGTATCAATTACGAATCATTTGATAGTCTTGGAGGAGTTTGGTTATACTGGACAGGAGTTGGATTTTGATCTTGGTCTAAGTCATCAATATGCCGAAAAAGTAGACGAGGCGTTAGGGTTTTATGACAAAGCCACCCAAAGTCCAGACAAAATACTTGCTTCATTTGCCTACAATCAAGGTGGTGTAATTCAGGGAAATAAAAAGGAATATGAAGTCGCTTTAAGTAAGTTTAAATCTGCCTTGATCAATGATCCATTGAATGAGGTAGCTCGACACAATTATGAATTGCTGGCCAGGTGGTTGCAACGAGATCAGGAGCAAAAAGACAAAGAACAAAATAAACCGGAACCATCTGATTTTGCGAAGCGAAAGAAAGCCGAAGCAGACAGAATGGTGGAGCAGTTCAGATTTACAGACGCTCTCAACCTAATGAATGATGCTTTGGCACAAGATGAAACTGTTGCGGCATATGAGGAGTTTATAAAGAGTCTGCAAGAAATCACAGAAATCAATGAGAAATAAAATCATTTTAAGTTTTGCCTTCATTTTCGCACTGAGCCTCCAAGTAACTTTGGCCCAGAGTGCGGGAGACTTTTTTAATAAAGCCGCTCGCTCCTACGTCAAAACTGAGAAAGACCAAGCGCTGACTACAGTAAATGAAGGGCTCTCAAAATTCCCTTCTGACACTAAATTGCAAGCGCTGAAAGAGAAATTGGATCAGGATCAGGAAAAAGATAAGCAAGAGCAAGAGCAAAAAGAGCAGGAGCAACAAAACCAAGAGCAGCAGCAAAAAGAACAAAGCCAAGACGAACAACAAGAAAGTCAAGACAAAGGCGAAAAAACTGAAGAAGACAAAGCCAAAGAATCTCAAAAAGGTGATCCATCCGAGAAAAGCCAGGATCCTGCCAGCGAGAATGCCAATGACCAAATGGATGCAAATCTAGCTGATCGTCAAAAAGCCTTGGAGGAGTTTAAAGAAAAACTCAAAGCAATGAATCTTACTCCAGAGCAAGCAGCTCAAATCTTGGAGAGCATGAATGCTGCAGAGCTTCGGTACATTCAGCAGAATAAGAAAAAGCCTACAGAACAACCAAAAAGAGGAATTCCTGATTGGTAAAATAAAAGACTGAAGATTTTAGAAATTAGATTCAGGATCTAAGAATCTAAATAGAGCAGAATTAATATTAACTAAAAACACATTAAATATTAAGAGCATCTTTTCTTTTAATTCTAAAAACCTACTTTTTAGCCTCTAAAGGCTAATATTTCAATCTAAACCCAAATAATAATGATCAAAGAAGTATATATCGTATCAGCTGTAAGAACTCCGTTAGGAAGTTTTGGAGGTAAATTATCCGGCTTAACAGCAATTGAATTAGGCAGTATAGCCATCAAAGGAGCTTTAAGTAAAGCGGGGGTAGATTCGAAAGAAGTTCAAGAGGTATTCATGGGAAACGTAATCTCAGCTAACCTTGGACAAGCTCCAGCAAGACAGGCTTCAATTGGCGCTGGTATTGGTTACGAAGTGCCATGCACCACCATAAATAAAGTGTGCGCATCAGGAATGAAAGCAGTGATGTTTGGAGCACAATCGATCATGCTAGGAATCAATGATGTAGTCGTGGCCGGTGGAATGGAAAGCATGTCAAATGTTCCTTTTTATGTCCCAAAGGCTCGTTTTGGCTATAAGTATGGAAATTCAGAATTTGTCGACGGCTTGGTAAAAGACGGACTTTTCGAAGTTTACTATAAATTCCCAATGGGGAATTGTGCAGATAATACCGCTCGAGAAATGAATATCACCCGAGAGGAACAAGATAATTATGCCATCCAATCGTATCAGCGAACTGCAGATGCTTGGGCAAAAGGATACTTTAAAGATGAGGTGATTCCAGTAGAATTGAAAGGTCGAAAAGGCGAGGTAATTCTCATCGATGAGGACGAAGAATTTAAGAACGTCATGTTTGATAAGATTCCTTCGCTTAGACCGGTTTTTGATAAAGATGGAACAGTGACAGCTGCAAATGCGTCGACCATGAATGATGGTGCTTCAGCGCTAGTATTAGTTTCCAAAGAAAAAGCTGAGGAACTAGGCTTAAAACCTTTGGCAAAAATCAGAGGCTTTGCTGATGCTGCCACAGATCCACTTTGGTTTACTACTGCTCCAGCGTTAGCTATTCCAAAAGCAATCAAAAATGCTGGTCTTACAGCTCCTGATGTAGATTTCTACGAAATCAATGAAGCTTTTGCAGCGGTAGCACTTGCCAACCAACGAGAATTGAAATTGGATAATGATAAGATAAACGTATTTGGTGGAGCTGTTGCTCTTGGCCACCCTCTTGGAGCTTCGGGAGCTAGAATCATCTGTACGCTTAATTCTGTCCTTCACCAGAAATCAGGATCTATAGGAGTAGCCGGTATCTGTAATGGTGGTGGTGGAGCTTCAGCCCTAGTCATCGAAAAACTATAATTTCAAAATACTATGAACCGCAGTGGCAATCCATTGCGGTTTTTTTAATTTTAGGCATGCGCCAACTAGTTATCTTATTGCTTTTTCTGGTTTCTGGCTCCCTACAAGCTCAGGACACTATCCGTACCTACTACGATGAGGAAAAAACCTTGCTCAAAGAGATTTACTTTCGAATAAATGGGAAAGCAGAGGGTGAGGTAAAGCGTTTTGATGAAGAAGGGAAACTAGTCCAAATTGGTTTTCTTAAAAACAATCAAAAGCATGGGATATTTTTAGACTTAAATCCGCTTAACGGCGACACACTTAGGTCAACTCCCTATGAATCAGATGAGAGGAATGGTCGTGTAGTGAGCTTTTATCCCGGAGGAGCGATCGAGCAAGAATCTACTTATGTAAATAATCAGATCAGCGGTGAAGTAAACAGCTATTATCCGGATGGAGAGATCAAGGGCAAGACTATTTTCTCAAACAATAAGCCTAACGGCCAAAGCATCGATTTTCACCCTTCTGGTATCATTTCAGTCAAGCGCAATTTTCTTGATGGAAAAATTGAAGGATTATATGAAGAGTTTGATGAAGAAGGAAAACTAATTGCCGAGATCAATTACAAAAATGGCGTTTTGGAAGGCGTCGAAACTTTCTATTATCCTGACGGGAAAATTAAATCAAGTCGGAATTATTCTGAGGGTCTATTAAACGGAACCTATGAATTAAACTATGAAGACGGAAGACCGGAACGGGTAGGCTTCTATAAAAAGGGAATTCCTGATGGAGAACTTTTAGAATATCATGCCAGCGGAAAGTTGA
>JAFMBQ010000123.1 GCA_017858365.1 Algoriphagus sp.
CACCGAGATCGCAAGAATGACTTTTCCTGCCTCCATGACAAAGGTTTTGGACTTGTTGTACATCGTGAGGACTACATCCCACCATCTTGGAGCTCGGTAAGATGGAAGCTCCACCATGAGAAAACTTTTCTCAGTAGTCTTCAAAATATTTTTCAAAAGTAATGCGGTACCCAGCACACCTACTATTCCTAAAAAGTAAAGTCCGAGTAGGGTTAATGCCTGAAGATTGATAAACCCGATATTCTTATCAGGGACTACTAAGCCGATCAAAATCACATAGACTGGAAGTCTGGCAGAGCAGCTCATCAATGGAGTGACCATAATCGTAATGATCTTTTCTTTCCAGTTGCCAATATTTCTAGCTGCCATTACCCCTGGTATCGCACAGGCCACTCCTGATATCAATGGGACTACACTTTTGCCGTGAAGGCCATAAGGACGCATCCAGCGGTCCATCAAGAAAACTACCCTAGACATGTATCCCGTATCCTCCAGAATTGCTAGAAAACCGAAAAGCATTGCAATCTGAGGAATGAATATCACTACACCACCAATACCTGGAATGATACCTTCTGAAATCAAACTACTGATGGGGCCAGCAGGTAATAAGTCGCTAATTCTTCCTGAAAGCTCCGCAAAAAATCCATCTATAAGATCCATGGGCACGGAAGCCCAGGCAAATATTGCCTGAAATATGATTAAAAGAATTGCTGCGAAAATCACATAACCAAACACTGGGTGAAGGAAAACCCCGTCAAGACCTGACGTCGCTTTTCGATCAGGGATTTCTTTTACAACTGCTGATTCAACGATTTTAGTGATTTTCCGATATCGAATTTTTGTCTCTTCTAACTCAGCGGCGCTTAAGTCAAAATCTAAACTTTCCAGTTTTGATTTGATCCAATTTCGACTTTCTAGAGGTATTACTTTATCTACTCTTCCAAATCGAAGCATTTGGTAAGCTTGATACTGATTAGGAAGATCGAATTTGGACTGAACCTCGTCAAGAAGACTTTCGGGTACGACTTCATCAATGGCGATGAAACTTCCTTTTTTGCTAAAGTTTCGTGTATGAATTAAATCTCTTATTTGATCGAGTCCTTTTTCTCCACGTGCATCGGTACTAAGAATTGGTACTCCCAACGCCTTAAAAATCTCAAATGTCTTAATCGTGATATTTCGCTTCGTAGCTAGATCTGACATGTTTAGGACGATTGCTAGGCTCAAACCAAGGTCAATAAGCTGTGTAGCTAGGAATAAACCTCTTGACAATTGACTTGAATCAATCACCATCAGCACAAATTCTGGTTTCTCCGCTAAGTTAGTCTGGCTTAGTACCCGATTAGCTATGATTTCATCTTCAGAATTTGGGTAGAGACTGTAAGTGCCAGGCAGATCTATGATTTGGTAGGAATTGCCTTTGTAATTCATCAGCCCTACCTTTTTATCAACAGTAACGCCAGGGTAGTTTCCAATCTTCTGATTCAATCCTGTCAATTGGTTGAAGATGGTTGACTTACCTACATTGGGGTTGCCTATTATAGCAATTCTAGGGGTCGATACTACTGAAGCAGGAGTGGGTTTATCCATAAATTAGGGCAGTTGCACTTGAATCAGTGAGGCTTCATTTTTTCTCAAAGCCAAAATGGTTTCATCAATTTGAAAAGCCATTGGGCCTCCCATTGGTGCACTGTACTTTAATGTGATTGCTTTTCCGGGCATAAAGCCAAGTTCCATTAAATTTAATTTCAATGGGGAATCGATGATTTCTTTGATGATGGCCGTTTGGGTGACGGAAATCTGATCAGCTGTTTTCAACATAAGTGGAATTTGGCTTGAACTGATTGCAAAAGTAGGATTATTTGGAATGAATCTAAAGAAAAATAAAGAAGATTTTTATCAGTTTTTTAACTGACTTATAATTCTCTAATTGCAAACAGCTCGTTGCTCAACTTAAATTCTCTTTTTTTGTAAATGATATTCGGATATTAAATTCCAGAATGACCTCTTTTTTGGGGTTTTCTGTCTAAATGAGTTTAAATAGATCATCACGATATACTATAAGTTGATCTTTGAAAAAGAATCCTATAGGACTTGTGCTCTCGCTAAAAAAATAATTGATTTCAATAATAATAGTGATTTCATCTCCTACATTCAGGACTAGACCATTTCCAAGGGTGGTTTCTTTGGAGTTCAAAATCTGAATTCCAGTCATCAGATCTGATGATTTGGAGCTTTCAAGTCTACAGACATAAGCTAGCCCCGGAATACTTGATTCATTCTTCTTATTATTTACTGAGATTGTTTGGATATCAAGAATTCGGAAAGCCTTAAATATATCGCTTCAAGGAAGTGGTTTGCTGGGATTGACCTGCAGTCCAGATTTTGTTAGCGAAAGAGTTTCGAACGAAAGAATTATAAAGTGCTTTACTTCAAACTTGGACCCTCATCCAAAAGAATCGTTGCATAGTACTCCAAAACTAATCGGTAGCAATGATAGTCCAACTTAAAAATTCCAGTTGAAATTAATTTGCGAAATAGGTTTTTCATAGCGGTATAGAAATAATTTAACCATGTAAAATTGTTTCTTAAGTTTAATCAAAAGCTTCCTTTTATGGAAAAAGTAAAGTTTCTGCCTGGAGCTGTAAGTCCTGAACTATAAGGCCTATATCTCAGGTCTCGGATATTTTCGATTCCTGCATTGATTTCTAAAAATGAAAAAAGCTGATAGGATGAATTCAAATTGAAAATAGTCCAACTCGGAGAATACGGTTTTCCATTTGAGTCTTTTGCATAGAGTTGTGGTTTGCCTTTCTCTTCCACTGGCATATTTTTAAATACCACTTCAGCACTATATTGACTAGTTAGGATGAGCTTTAATTTCCCTTTTGCAAAGGTCAATCGAGTCATTCCAAAAGCAGGGGCGGCATGTCTTGAAGGGCTGGTAGTTTCATCGTCCAGTTCTTCGATTCCTTTCTGCCAATTGTAGCGAGATGTAAATAAGAAATGTCTTGTGATGGCTAATTCGAATCCTGCTTGAATCCCCACTACTTCTGCAGAAGCTGCATTTTGGATTGCTAGAACATTACTTGGGACACCATCATAATCAATCACTGATTCACCATTAAGCGTAAATGGCCTACGGACCAAAGCATCTTGAAGAATGGTGTAATAGCCGCTAAGGTCGAATTTGAAGCGCTGGTTGAAGTGTTTATTAATATTCAACTCTGCATTGTAGGCATACTCAGGTTTCAAGTCTGGGTTAGGTACGATAACGGATCCAGGCTGAGAATCAAAAATTTTCCCTACGTCATCTACATTTGGTGCACGGAACCCTGTAGAAAGGTTTGGTGAAATAGTAAGTGAAGGTTCTGGTGAATAGATTAATCCCAAACTGCCAGTCAAGGCCCCGAAGTTACTGGAGCTAGTAGTAAAAGGAAGTGGATAGAATTCTTGGTTGATGCTGTAATCAGCATTGATCCCAATGTAATTGTATCGTATTCCAGTTTGAAACTTCAGTTGTTTGGAGAGTTCGGTGTGCAAGCTACCATAGATTGCAGCTGAGACCCAAGAGGCTTGCGGATAGCGAGTGGTAGCAGGACTGATGGCTTGTGAGCTTATGTTTTCTCGATATCCTTCTGAGGTCACATCGTTGTAGATGAGTTCCGCACCATAGCTTATAAAACTTTCTTTTTGAATGTTTTTCACAAAGTCAGCATTCGCTGAATAGGCCTGTACCTTTTCAGTCCGTGTGTTTTGGTTTAAGTTTCCAACTCTTCTATCTATTCTACTTTCTTCAAAATATTGATGTGCGACCTTAATATCAATTTGATCAAATAGTTTGGATTCACTTCGATGCATGATCCCAAAATTATTCATCATCCATATTTGCGGACCATAAGCCCAAACTGCAAAACGTAAACCTGAATTCCCAGACTCGATCAGTCTATCATATCTAGGCACATAACCAGTTTGACTGTAATGAAATCCATAGCTTAATTCGGTTTGCTCTGAGGCTTTGAATTTTATCTTTTGCATGACGTTGAATTGATCATAGCCACTAGGAATTTGAACTTTAGGATCTGGGTTTTGTAAAGGAGAATCCACCCCATCTTGAATTCCCAAATAGAATGGTCTCAGGTATTCAGCAGGTCCAAAGCCACCCATTTTTAGATCGCCGTAATCAAAACGGGTGAGACTCGTTAAAAACGCCCATTTTTTAGACTCGAATGCTACATGAGCATGACCAGTGAATTCATTATTGGCTGAGCCAAAACGAGAGCTGATGGTCCCAGACCATTTATTTTGAGTAGAAAAACTAGGGTCTAATGTTTGGAAAGCCATTACTCCCCCAATCGCATCACTTCCATACATTACTGAGCCTGGCCCAAATAGAATCTCTGTGGATTCCAGCGCAAATGGATCAAGAGAAATTACATTATGGAGATTTCCACTTCTGAAAATCGCCGTATTCATCCGAATCCCGTCTACCGAATAAAGTAAGCGATTGGCAGAGAAGCCCCGAATCATCGGACTACCTCCACCTTGTTGACTTTTTTGAACAAATACTTCGCCGCTACTTCCTAACCAATCTGCAGTATTCGCAGGATTTCTAAGGAGCAGGTTCTCAGCTTTTAAAACAGACACTTTTGAGGACACATCTTTACTGTTTTGTCTCCACCTAGAGGCTGAGACTACAGCTTGGTCCAAGTTCATCAATCCCGATTTCATAGGGATCAAATAGTCAATGGCTGCCAATTCAGAAAGGGATAATTGGACTGTTGCATAACCTAACAACTCAAAATAAATTGATCCTTCCTTTCGCAAAGTGCTAAGCTCAGCCTTCCCTTCATTATCGCTAAGAATAAAATTGGCAGGAGAAGAAGTGTAAATGATTACTCCCGGAAGATTTTGCTGAGTTTCAGAATCGATGATTCTGATTTGTTGGCAGTATGAAAATAAGGTGAATAAAAAGGTCAGCAAAAAAAGACCGGTTGTTTTCATGAGAATTTGTGGTAGGAATCGAAAGTCAAATTAAATGGATATTTACCATATCAACTTGGATTTTTGTTTAAATGGCTTTTTACATTTTATGTTTTATTGGATTCTGCTAACATGGGTTTTCTTTTGGGACTAAATGCTTAAAATATTTTAAAAATTAAGTGCTACATTTTCAGCTGTTTATGAGTCAAATATATTGGTATTCTTGAACATTTATTTTTAACTTAATAGAGTCTTTGTCAAATTAAACTAAGCGATTTGAAGTTTTTTTAAGGGTAGTTCACTAGTTTTTTTGCTAAAAGGCCTAACTATAAATTTTTTCTAAAAAATGGAAAAGGACCTATTACAATCGTTGTTGGCCGAGTTTTACGCTCAGTTCGAAGGAAATGATTCGAGCGAAAAATCCTTATTGAAAGAAGGAATACCCATCCTCGCTAAGTCACTTCAATTTCAATCTGCATCCGATGCTTTATCCGAGAAATTGAGCATTCAATCTTCTGATTTATTCTTTCGGAACAGAGTGGCTGATCCAAAGGAAATTCAGCTAGAAAAAGTAGTAGAAGAGTCTGAGAAATTGAAAGAAATAATGCCGAAAACAAAAGTTTTCGTCAGAGAGGTGCCGATACGAACTAGCCAGATAAAGTCAAGTGTACCAGCTTGGGCTATCGGAGCTAAAGTTGAGAAAACTATTGGTCCAATCACCAGGATTGATGGGAGAGAGGTATTTTTGGATGTCTTCAGAGTTGAGAAGCTAATTGCGCTTCGGAAGCAAGGAAGTAACGAGCCATTTATTTTTTTCAAAGCGAGTTTTTCAAAGCCTAAAATTCAATTGGTTAACGCTCCACCTGTTGAAGTACAAGATTCCTATAAAGTATTGGCGGGGACGGTCTGGATTCAAGTCAAATTATTTGATTCTAGCGTTCCAGCCACTCGATATTTCGGACTTAAGGTAAAGTCAGGCCAGATTGATCTTACAGCGAAGCCTGTGGCGCAAGGGACTAATTTAGTTCTTGCTGCAAATGCTCAAATCACAGTGAACTTGGCACTTGATTCCCCAGGGGTCAAAGCTGCAAAAAGTAACAAAAACTATGGTGCTGATGCAGCCGCGATGTCCTTGCAATGTCCTGATCAATTGAATTTCCGATTTAATGGAAGCGGTACTGGACAAATTAGAGGTGCTTCCAATGCCGAATGGGAAGTTTACAATGAAAAAGGATCTTTTCAGTTTGCTAATCAGCAACCTTATCTAAATCAGCAACTCAATCGATTTTGCATTCCTTATAATTACAGTAAAGCAGAATTTGAACCATCTAAGTTTCAGGGAAAATATTTTTCTCTAGAAGGGAAGCCAAGCATCAAATCTAGTAGCTGGGCGATCCCCGCAGCAGAAATTGATCTGAATGCACCATTGGAAGTGGCAGGTGTAGGAGGAATGCTTCAGGTCTGGAACGAGGGAATGAAGGCCAGTTGGCAAGGAATAAAGGGAGGAAGTCTTCCGTTGAATGAGAGTTTATTGTTAGTCGAAGATGGAAGAATTGCCATCTCAGCCTTGGATACCGGAACCCCGGGAATTTATCAGGATTTTGATCATTGGAATGATTCTCTTAATCCATACGGCACTACGATCAATCTCAAATTTTCAGGACAGAATCTCTTTTTATACAACTGTCTTGCAACGGGTATAGAGTTGATTGCTTCTCAAGCTGATACTTCGATCAATGTAGATCGGCCAAAACAAGTAAATGGTCATGCTGTCTCAGTCAAAACCAAAAAATCCTTAGTGCTGCTTGGTGGTGGCGAGCTTCAAAATTTGATATATCTTCTGGATGATAATATTCTGTGGGATAATAAATTATCATTTGATAAAGTCCCGAAGTTTAAATCTCTTGCGCTAGCGCTTGAGAATGCTCTTTTTACGGTGTCTCCGGTAAATGGCGCTATGATATTTGGCAAGTGTAATCCCACTTGGGATAAGATTGTCGAAAGTCAAACATTCTTGGTCTTCGGAATGCTTGCCTATTTGCCAACATTGCCTGATCCCTATTTGGCCAATTTGGGAGTTTTGGGAAGATTTGCTGGAAAGCGGTCAGGGGAATTGTCAAGCATTCGAAGTTGGCTGATTTGTAGAATATCTCAAAAGCCCATCCCATCGAAAGACGATAAAGTGACTGTTTCATTTCACTTTGGTGATCAAAATCCAAGTCAAGCATCAAATATGAGCATGACAGGAGACATTGCTGCGGAATCTTCAGTCAATCGAATCAAAAGTGCCTCTAAATCTTCAGTATCTCGAGATGTGCCCAATTATGAAGAGGCCTATAATCAGGCAGTAAATGGATTGGGATCAGATTATTTCACGTTACTCGATGTCAGTTCTAATGCCAACCAGATTGGAGTCAGTTTTGGATCGAGTTTGAGCCGAGAATCGCCGCGAAGGACAACTGGAGCTGTAACTCACCTTTCAGAATCCGAAGCCGTTGTTTCTTCTCAAAATGAGGAAGTTATTAAGGTAGAAGGAATGGAAGTAAAAGTTCCTGGCTACATGGCTCGTGTTTTTCTACTTCCACAAGTGGCTTGGGAACCTGTCCAAAATCTTACTCCGCCACCACCACCGGGTCAGGCAGGTCCAATGGATCCGCCTGCGATGTTCAATTATTATCCAAATGACGGTGGGCCTTCGAGAATTCTCAATACAAATCCAATCCATGTTACGCTAGCACCGATTCCATTGACAAGTTTTGTTCTGGAAAAGTACAAAGAGCTAAAAACTAAAGTAATTGCCCAATTCACTCTTCCATTTGGGTTAAAAGCTGTGGCACAATTGAGCCAAGAATCTCCTTATGATAAGTTGAGCCCAAAGTTGGAAAATATAAGACCCAATTTCCCAAATGAGCTTCAGGGGGGAATCCAGCTTAGAACAATAGGGGGAGATGCAGGCAAAAAGATTCCGGATAAAGTAGGAATGGATGATTTCCCAATGTTTGCAGGATTCACTTTTCAATTGAATAATATTCTAAATATCCTCGGTCAGAATACTGGTGCAAGCACTTTAGGTGATCATGTGACTAAAATATTTAATGGGGAATTTTCGACTATAAATGGTGATCCTAAAGGAGTTCCTGTGATGAGTATAGATTTCTCTGGCTATGGAGCAAGTACTTTTAGCAATTGGTTAAGTCCATCAGCAGCAATTGCAAGTACGAGTCAGGCTCGATTTGATATTATGCTGGGAAGGACTGGGCATGAAGTCATTCAAGTGAAAAGCTTGGTTTATCCTTGGGGAATTCGGGTAGTTCGTACGATCACACTGTTCAGAACAAGCTCTGGCTATGTCTATCGAACAGATAGTGGCTGGCAGCCAGAGACTGATGGCCGATTTGATTTTACCTACAGTTTTGTTCGAGGAGCAAACTCCATAGAAGTGGAGCCCTATAAGATCCATCCAGGTACGCTGAGAGGATTATATAACATCCGGAATATCAGAGAGGATGCGTCGATTGGAGAATTTGATCGCACAGACCTTGTTCAAAAAAACCAGAAATACATCGATATTTTAGGGGTCGAACAGACTTGGACTGATACCACTCCAAAAGAAATCAAGATTATTTGTGCTCCGGTATTTTTTGATGCAGATGTCGAGTTGGAGAACTTAGTTCAAGGCCATAAAAACAATAGGACTCCTGCTAAAAAGATCTTAGGCTATGTCCAGCTTTCCCCTACAGGGTTTACGCTTAGCGTTCAACGCTTTAAAGAACTTTTGGACACCCAAGGAGGAATTATTGGTGGAGACATTGACTGTGTCATGGATATAAATAAATCTGGGCAGTTGATGCGAATTTCTAGATTCGATTTTTCTCATGCAGTAGGACTCAATAGCAATGAAACGGTTTTCGTAGCTGCAGCTAGAGGATCTGTGATTCTTCCTAAAACTGGTAGCTGGACTACTGTAAAACATCAAGTTGAAACTGGTGAGGTTTCGCCTTTACCCGCTCATATTCCTGTTCCATTGATTAGAATAGGAGAATGGAATCAAGCTACTATCGTGAAACAAGCTGATGTTAACTCTAATTTAGTTCGACTGGCAAATCCTACTGAAATTTTGCGGACACCTACTTCGAAGACTATCAATTATGGATTGCTTCAGACCACTTCTACCCAAAAAGCACTAGTCTTGACGCCATCTTTTGCGAAGGCGAATTCAAAGTTGATGAGTAAGACACCTTTACTTTATGCAGATGCCTATCGATTGATGTCAGGAAACGGGATTTTCCCAAATATTGGAAATGCCATTGATGATTACGGAAGTGCTGTGGCTCTGATCTCTGGGATGAAGGAAGGTCAAGCTGGGTCAAACTCAATTTTCAAAGAGAACCAAACGCTAGTAGATGGAGGTGTAAAAGTTCTTGAGCTGTTGGCCATAGTGGCGAAGAAAGATGGCGAGTCAATCATTGAATCAGGATTTAAGCTAATTGCTGATCAGGGAAACAGTCTGGCAGAGAAAGCATTGGCTTTTGACATGCCGCCATGGGAGGTCGTCTTGGTAGAAATGGAGTCATTGAAAATTTATATTGATTATAAGACTCAGAAGAGCAAAGGCCAAGGAAATTTTGTGGATAGTAAATTGAATTTTGATATCAATTCTTTTGCAAATGATGCTGCCGCGACCTGGAAAAATCGTCTGAATAACATTGCAATGGTGGTAGACTTGGGGTCATTCGACCGGCTAATGACTATCAAAGGAAATTTTGATTCCAATAAAGGTTCCGAGTCAAGCTACAAAGGAGGGCCTGATTCCAGTTTTCCAAGCATCGGTTATCCTTCACCTGAAATTGAGTTTAGTGATGCCTTGCAGCCTGTAATTGATCTTTTGCAGATGCTGATGTCCTTGAGTCAAGGAAAATATGCAGATGTGATGAAGAAGGGGCTACAGATTGCGATGAGTAATGCAGGTGAGATTTGGGAATACAAGTTCGAAGCTTCCAAAGAAATCCCATTAGTCAGGTTTCCTCCTGAAGAGAATCTTTACAATAACCCGACTACTCCTTTGAAATTGGAAGCAGGACTAGAGCTTGGAGTGTATTTCAATGCAGCCCTTAAAGTCACTAATGATCCGACGCAGTTATTGCCGACGGCAGGTGCTTATATCCAATTCAATGGTGGATTAGAGGTGATGTGTGCCACTGTTGGTGGAGCTACCATTTTCGCTGTAGGTGAGGTGGTTCTCAAAGTTGCCTGTGATACCAAGATTGGTCCAAGCCTTTTGATGCGATTTGGATTTGG
>JAFMBQ010000124.1 GCA_017858365.1 Algoriphagus sp.
GGAAAATGTTCATTTAAGTGTCGATTACGAAAATCCCTACAGATACAGAGATGCTTTTGTGACAAAAGAATTTATATATGCTTTGTACGGGGGAGTAAGCCAAAGTGAATTCAACAAAACAGGAATTATGGCTGAACAAATATGGGTATTTGACCATAAAGGAAAGCCACTATGGAATCTGACATTGGATAGATCAATTATCAACTTTGTAATAAACGAATCTACCAATGAGATCTACGGCATCACCACCGATGAGGAACCTGGGATCGCAGTGTTTGATATTCCGAAGGAATTGTTGAAGAAATAAACAGAATGGAAAAAGCCGCTTGAACTTACGTTCAAGCGGCTTTTTGAGTAAATATTCCTTAAGGAATTACATCTTAGGCAATACTACTGTATCAACAGAGTGAATCACTCCATTAGACTGGAATACATCGGCAATTGTTACTTTAGACTGGCCACCATTTTCATCTGTGATGTATAGGTCTTTGCCTTTCATCCAAGCTGTCAACGTTCCACCTTGTACGGTAGTCAATGTAGCTTTACCATTTCCTTTTTTGATGGCTTCAGCGATTTCCTTGGAACCCATTTTTCCAGCTACTACATGGTATGTCAATACTGCTTGTAATTGCGCCTTATTCTCTGGCTTTAATAAAGTTTCAACGGTTCCTTTTGGAAGCTTGTCAAAAGCAGAATTCTCAGGAGCAAAAACTGTAAATGGACCTTTTCCCTGAAGTGTCTCCACCAAATCGGCAGCTTTCACTGCTGCTACTAGTGTAGTGTGATCTGCAGAATTCACTGCATTTTCTACAATGTTTTTAGAAGGATACATTTCTGCTCCACCTACCATTTTGGTCTTTTCCATTTGTGCAAAAGCTAGATTTGCTGAAAGAAATGCGAAGACTATTAATGCCCCTTTGAAATAATTTTGAATTTTCATGATGTTGTTTGTTAAGATTGATTTTTGTTTGTTTCCGTATTTGAAGTGAGATACGAGGGTAGTTTTGGATTTGGATTTAGGGGAGGTGAAAAATTTAAGAAATATGATTTCAGATTTATGATATTATTAGTACCTCAATCATTGAATTATGGTTATCCTGAATCTTGCCAGTAGCTTCGTTTCCGTTGTTTTGGTGGACGGGAGACCGAAGACCGAAGTAGCCTAGAATTCATTTTTTCGCCTAGTTTCTATTGCATTTATCACCTTTGTAGAATAAAATAGGATTTAGATCTATAGATTAACTCGAATCTCTTTGGGACATAATTTTCAAATTTTTCAATCCTCCAATTTTCAATCATGAATGTAGAATGATGCTATTGAAGCTTTCCAAAAAACACCAAAAGCCTTAGCTTTGTCATTCGAATAAAACGAATCCCATGTACCAAGAGAAAATAGAAGCCATCAAAGCAGCCATTGCTGCTGCAGATGCCAATACCCCCGACCAACTGGAAGCATACAGAATGGAGTTTATCTCCAAGAAAAGTGTCGTGGGCGAACTATTTGGCTCCATGGGACAGATTCCTAATGAAGAGAAAAAGGCCTTTGGACTACTAGTCAATAACGTAAAGCAACTCGCAGAGGAAAAATTTCAGCAGTTGATCGAAAAGGTCAACTCCGCAAATAAAAAGTCAAAGTCAGCAGATATTGACCTGACGCTTCCCCCATCTAATTCCCCGATGGGCGGCATTCATCCCCTGACAGCAACTCGCCAACGGATCATTGAGATCTTTGAGCGGATTGGATTCAACCTTTCCGAAGGACCAGAGATCGAGGACGATTGGCATAATTTCACCGCATTGAACTTCCCCGAAAATCATCCAGCTCGAGAGATGCAGGATACCTTTTTCATCGAAAAGAATCCGGATATCGCACTGCGTACTCACACTTCCTCCGTTCAGGTCCGTGTGATGGAAAACCAAAAGCCACCGATTCGTACACTTTCCCCTGGGCGTGTGTATAGAAATGAAGCAATTTCAGCTCGAGCACATTGTATTTTCCACCAAGTCGAAGGACTGTATGTCGATGAAAATGTAGGTTTTGCTGATCTGAAAAACACATTGTATCACTTTGCCAAGGAGATGTTTGGGAAGGAAACCAAAGTACGATTCCGCCCTTCCTACTTTCCCTTCACCGAGCCGAGTGCAGAAATAGATATCACCTGCTTGATCTGCGGAGGAAAAGGCTGTACTGTCTGCAAAGGCAGTGGCTGGGTAGAGATCGGGGGTTCAGGGATGGTCGATCCGAATGTGCTTGAAAACTGTGGCATCGACTCCAAAAAATACACCGGTTTTGCTTTCGGAATGGGTATCGAGCGAATTGCTATGCTAAAATATCAGATCAAAGACTTGAGATTATTCACGGAGAATGATTCCAGATTCTTGAAGCAATTCCGGACGGTGCTCTAGGATGAGAAATTATAAATGAAAAGGGAGGCAATTAGAAAATTGCCTCCCTTTTTTTGGGGTCTCTGTGAAAGATGATTGCGGTTAAAAAAAGGTTTCATCTGATTGTGTTTCGTGAAGAAACAAACCGCGGCAAATTTTCAGCCTTCTGATTTAAACCCTTTCCATCCTCTTTGGAAACCTTCGTAGACTTTGTGGTTAAAACAACATTGTGGTCAAAGTGATCCTTAGACCGCTTTTGATGTTTCCATCTTATTGATAATATCCTCATAGTCGAGCTTATTCCAATTCTCTGTAATCAGCGGATCTGCCATCACTCGGTTCATAATTATATCCTGAAGTTTACCCTGAGCATATGCTTCAGAATATGGCATGTCTGAAAAAGTGACCATCGAATAAAGCGGAATCCAATCTTTAGGATACAGTTCATACAGCTTGGCTTCAATTTTCTTCCGAAGGATAAACTTCGGATCAGAAACTGACCCCCGCATTTCTGCAAAATTCTCCATTGCTAATTGACAGATGGCATCCGTGTCTGGCTTTCTCTTTTTCTGGAATTTCTCAAATACCAAATCCCAGCTGTTTGTGCCCAGCCTATCAATCAGGCTATTTAAAATCGAGCAATCTTCAAAACCGCAATTCATTCCTTGCCCGTAGAATGGAACCATCGCATGCGAAGCATCTCCGAGCAATAAGCTTTGGCCTTGTACCCATGGATAGCATTCCACATTGATCAAGGCAGAAGTTGGATTTTTAAAAAATTCAGACTTCAATTCTGGCATCAACTGGTAAGCGTCATCGAAATAGTTTTTGAATACAGACTCTAAATCCTGGTCATCATTGATCTTTTCGAAACAAACTTTGGTCCCCTCAAAAGGCAAAAAGAGCGTACAAGTGAATGATTTGTCTGGGTTTGGCAATGCGATCAGCATAAACTTACCACGTGGCCAAATATGCAAAGCATTCGGGTCCATGGCAAATTCACTTTCTGCAGTAGCCGGAATAGTCAATTCTTTATAGCCATGGGAAATAAATTCCTGCTTGTAATTAAAGCGAATTTGCTTTTGCATAGACATGCGCAGCGCAGAATAGGATCCATCAGCCCCAATAATTACCGGAGCCTCAATTTTGGATTCTCCCTGCTCGGTCTCAAATGTAATTTCCTGATTTCGAAAATCTACATTGACACATTTATGCTCAAAGTTGAAATTTACCCCAATACGCTCACCCTCTTCTACTAGAAGCTGGTTAAACTTCGCACGGGAAATGGAATAGATAGCCTGATTTGCTTTTCCATAAGGAATAAAAGAAGTGCCTCCATGCTCATCATGAATCTTTCGACCATACATGGGAATGGCCAAAGGAAGGACTTTATCCTTCAGCCCAACTTCCTCCAGACTCTTCCAACCTCGATGGCTTAAAGCCATGTTGATGGATCGCCCAGCCTCGCCATAAGGCTTCTTTAGCTTGTCTGGTCGCTTGTCATAGATAGAGACTTCAAGACCTTGACGCTTCAGATATATTGCCATCAGTGAACCGATAAGTCCGGCACCTAGGATTGTGATTTCGTTCTGTTTCATTCGGATAGTTTATCCATGCTTCTTACTAAGCGAATTTTTTCAAGGATTGTTCCAAAATCTGAGCAAACCGAAAAACATCCAAGAAGCTATTGTAGAGCGGAGTAGGTGCCAATCGGATGACATTTGGATTTCTCCAGTCACCCACGACACCATTTTTATAAAACTCATCGAAGACTGCTTTGCCTCCTTGATGAATAAGCAAAGATAACTGACAGCCTCTTTCGGCGGGGTTTTCTGGGGTAATAATTTCCAAAACCCCTGAATCCCCGTTGATTTCGCGGATTAAATATTCTAGGTATCCCGTAAGTTTTTCACTTTTTGAACGCAGATTTGAGATTCCTGCGGTTTGGAAAATATCTAGAGAAGCTTGGTGCGCGGCCAAACCAAGTATATTAGAGTTGGCTAATTGCCAGCCATCAGCCCCATGCATGGGCACAAATCCTTTCTCCATTTGAAAGCGCTGTTGCTCATCATGACCCCACCAGCCTGCAAATCGGGGCAAATCAGGCCGATCTGCATATTTTTCATGGATATAGATTCCTGAAACATTCCCAGGCCCAGAATTCATGTATTTGTAGCTACACCAAGTAGCAAAGTCAACTTCCCAATCGTGAAGACTCAAAGGCGCATTGCCTGCAGCATGGGCTAAGTCAAAGCCTGCTACGGCACCTACACCATGGGCAGCAGTTGTAATTGCCTTCATATCAAAAAGTTGCCCGGTATAATATTGCAATCCTGCCATATTCACCATTGCCAGTGAATCTCCCTGACGCTGAATCTCAGCGAGAATATCTTCAGTTCGAAGGATGTGCTCTCCCTTTCGTGGCTTAAGTTCCACAATGACCTCTTCGGGATTTAGCCCATGCCATTTCACCTGAGACTCGAGCATGTATTGATCCGAAGGAAAAGCACCTGCTTCGATGATTATTTTATAGCGATCCTTAGTGGGTCTGTAAAAAGAGACCATCAGCAAATGAAGATTAACTGTCAGATTATTCATCGCAACGACTTCATGAGTATGCGCACCAAGGATTTCGGCCAATGCAGGTTTCGACTTTTGGCGTACATATAACCAAGCATCCTCCCCATCAAAATGCCCATCTACGGCCATTTCACCCCAATTCCCGAGTTCTTTAGTCAAATAATTCGTGACAGATTTTGGCTGCAAGCCAAGAGAATTTCCGCAAAAATAAATTGCTTCTACTCCGTTTATTTTTGGGAAAAGAAAGTGGTCTCGATAGGAACGAAGAGTATCTTCTTGATCCATTTTTTGAGCAAAAGCTTCGGAGTATTCGTAGTTCATTATTTTAGGGTTGTAAAGTTGGTAGGTTAGTACTTCGATATTCGACGGTTAGCAATGAAAGTTTAAAGATTTGAAAATCTCCTTCGTTAAAGAGTTAAGGTAATTCAGAACTTGACGCTTTTTTACACTCGTCATTCGCACTTATTGAATGGAAACATAGTCCTATTGATTTTTTAGCTAACTCCATCTGACGAATTTCCAATCTCATGTCTTTCTAACCCTATTTCTCCATTACTGTTCCACAGTTTTTGCAAGTGCGGTGCTCAGGAGTATTCCAGAATCGATCCATAATAGGCGGGAGTTGATTGACGATATCCGTCAGTTCGACATATTCTTCATAGAGTTTTTCGCCACAGTTCTCACAGTGCCAGATAAAACCATCCTTTTCCCCAGCTCTTCGGTAGCGTTCGATTACTAAACCAATGGTGTTGGCTGGTCTTCGTGGAGAATGAGGCACTTTCGCAGGTAAGAGAAATATTTCCCCTTCCTTGATTTCAATATCTTTTGGCTTACCATCCTCGATGATTTTCAGCGTAATGTCACCTTCCAATTGATAGAAAAACTCCTCTCCTTCATCGTAATGGTAGTCTTTTCGAGAGTTTGGCCCACCCACGACCATGACGATAAAATCATCATTCCCCTTGTAGACTTGCAGATTGCCAACTGGAGGCTTGAGCAAATTTCTATTTTCATCAATCCACTTTTTGAAATTAAAAGGTTTTGAAATGGCCATGTGTCTTCTTCTTTTTGAAAATGAATGATTCGAATCTGTCTTAAAAGTATTAAAAAACATGCGCTTTTATGGTTACTTTGTTGAAAAGCCCCAAATCCATGCATCTACCAATTATTGACATGCACTGCGACATGCTTTCTTATCTCTGCGTTGTTCCTGGTGCCAACCCTTACTCCAAAGATGACATTGCCTGTGCAATCCCCTGGTTAATATCTGGCGGTGTTCGAATGCAAGTCATGGCAATCTATACTGATGTCAGACCTGAAAGTATGAAGCTAGCCAGTCGGCAAGCCGCCATTTTCTCCAAACTTCTTAAAGAAAATCCAGTCGATCTAGCTTTTGCTAATCAGACCTTCTTATCAGATTGGAATAAACAAAATCAGGTAGGAAT
This sequence comes from Algoriphagus sp., assembly GCA_017858365.1. GTDB lineage: Bacteria > Bacteroidota > Bacteroidia > Cytophagales > Cyclobacteriaceae > Algoriphagus. The sequence continues at coordinate 6,411 of JAFMBQ010000124.1, forward strand.
TATCGCTTCCGTCGAAAATGCTGCTGGACTAGGAAATGAATCTGCTTCTTGGCAGGAAATCTATGCACAGCTTGATTCGATTATTGCTCAAGTGGGGAAGTTGGCTTACATCAGCTTGACACATCATACCGAAAATCGCTTTGGTGGCGGAAACTATACCGATGGTATTGGTTTGAAAGTTGATGGCAAAAAACTCTTGGACTACATAGCCGGAAAGCAAATTCCCATTGATTTATCACATACTTCGGATCTTTTGGCAGAAGGTATTTTGAATCACATCGATACCCAAAAACTGGATATTCCAGTAATTGCCAGTCATTCTAATTTCAGAAGTATCTGGAATCATCGACGTAATCTAACAGATGAGTTTGCCAAAGAAATCATCAATCGTAATGGAATTGTCGGCGTGAATTTTCTTCGTGCTTTTCTGGATACTGATGTGCCCGAACGCTTGTTTGAGCACATTCTCCATGGTTTTAAAGTAGGTGCTGAAAAAAACATCTGCTTTGGAGCAGATTTTTTCTACACTAAAAACTTTGGTGACCCAAGCCGGATTCCTTTCTACTTCCCTTTGGCAGAAAATGCGGGGAAGTACAATTCCATATTAGAAAGCTTAGAAAGTGACTTAAGTGAAAATCAGCTTAAAGGCTTGGCCTTCGAAAACGCACTTAATTTCTATCAAAACCTCTGGAGCTAATGTCATCCCACCATTTTGTCAAAGAACAGCAGGAACCGGCAGTTTTAATTTTAGATACTGAAAACATTCGTTTCGATCAAATTTCCGGTCTATTTGAGTGGGTCCCCACCATCTTGGTGAGTGAGAAAGCCTTGGATCAAGTCTTAAGCTGGGGAATCAAAATTGATGTCATTATGGCTTCAAGCCTATTTCAGAGTGAAAATACTCAACTTCTAGAGTCCCAATATCCTGTAAAATTTCTGACCGTTGAAAATGATGATTTTCTAACTGAGGGGATAAATCACCTCCTAGGAAGCAAGCATGAAGCGGTACATTTGGTAGGACTATCACATCAAACAGCTTTTGAACTTGAAGCCAAGTTGGACTTAATGAACCTGACACTCTTTGATGGCAATTGGAAGTATTACCCTGTAAAATCCGGAGAATTCAAAAAATGGTTTGCAGAATCTTCGATTCATATTCATGGAAAAGAAGGAATGCCAGTGGAAATCAAAAATTTAGAAGGAGAAATCCTCCTACCGATCACTTACGCTACGATGATCGAAGTGCCGGAAGGAATCACCGAAATTAAAGCTCCTGGGATTTTTTGGATTGGCGAAGAGATTTCGGCGCAATAAAACAAGGCTGAATACTAGCATTGAATTTTGGTTTACAAACAAATGCCCCAAGTCCACTTCAGAAATCTCTAAATCTTGGGACACAGAACCAAAGTCTTTGTGAATAAAATGGCAACTCTGATTTTAACTTCCTGCCTCCCACTTCCCCACGACAATTCTGTCTTTCTCATTCAGGTCCTTCAGCAATCGGACCTCAGAATACCCTAGTTTGCCCAACAATGAAGTCACCTCATTGCCAAATTCTTCATGAATCTCGAAATAGAGTTTACCTCCTGGCTTCAGTAGTTTTTTACCTTTCTCAGCTATGACTCGATAGAAAAGAAGTGGATCCTGATCGGGCACAAAAAGCGCCAAACCCGGCTCAAAATCCAGTACATTACGATGCATTTCAGACTTTCCTTTTTCCGGAATATAAGGCGGATTACTGACCAAAATATCCAAGTCTTCAACCGGCGGATGCTCTTCCAAAATATCGCATTTCATGAAATTCACAGATGCATGGAGCAGTTTTGCATTTTTCTGAGCCACCTCAAGGGCTTCTTCTGAAATATCCAATCCATAAACTTCAGCATGATCCAGCTCCAAAGCCAAAGAAATCGGAATACAACCAGTACCTGTACCGATATCCAAGATTTTCAAGCCTGATGATTTATTTTCCTTTAGGATCAGATGAACCAACTCTTCGGTTTCATTTCTAGGAATCAGCGTGGAAGAATTGACCAGAAATTCACGTCCATAAAAAGGAGCTTTGCCTAAAACATATTGGATTGGTTCTCCGGCTTTCAGCCGATCCAAATCCTCAAACAGTTTTTCCGGCAAGTCCTTTTCCTCCAAAAAATGCATCATATCGACTCTTCTCAAACCTAGATGATGCTCCAAAAGCCAGTTGACCAAACTGGTAGCCTCCTGAGCATCATAGATCTCAAGTTGGGAAGAAAGTTTTTGGACTAATTCTGAATAGTTAGGCATTGTATAAACCTTGATATATACTAAAACCGTAAAAGTAGCGAACTCAATCCTCCAAATATGAAAAAAATACTTTTACTCCTTATCGCATCGGGTTTATTCTTTGAATCATTCGCTCAGTCAGATTCTAAAATTTGGGTCGGAGTCGATGGATCTTATTGGCAAAAATCAGTTAAATCTTCTGGTTTGGTAAGTTTAAAAAATGAGAACTTTGGAAGTTTACGCCCTATGATCGGCTTGAAACTCAATCAAAAGTGGGACTTGGGAGTGATGATGAGTTTCAATTCTTACGTCGAAGAGATCTCACCATTGAGTTTGATTACTTATTCCTCCAATTTCAACGAGGATGGAATTTTAATTTCTCAAGATGCTCAGACTACCGTTTACCAGACTAGCATTGATAATCAACTTTTTGGAGTTGGCCTATTCGCGAGAAGGCACTTCAGGCTAAATGAAAAATTTTCTTTAAATCTAAGTCCCTACATTTTAAGAGAATCTGGCGACTCTGGTACAATGGATTTTTATTATCCTTACAACCTAACTTTCTATGACTATTGTTTAAATTGCCTTTCCATTTTTCCAGGTCCCATAGAAGTCCCTATCAGCGAAACAAATTGGAAATTTGGTGTAGATGCCGCTTTTGCCTACCAAACCACTAATTGGCTGAAGCTAGAAATACGGGCAAATTTGCTCGAATTGAGACAACAAACCCTAAATGATGAGCGAAATAACCTTACTAATGGATTGTCAATTTTCGATCCCTTTCTCTCTGCCACACAAGGCTATTTTGGCAATTATTCAGACTTTGGTTCGGCAATTACCCGCGAAGGAATCCGCTTTGGGCTAGTCTTTACACCCTTTTAAACTTAGCAATCGGTACACTCCGAAAGAAAAACTACCTTTGTGGAGAATTTTATTTCCATGAAGCTACATAACAATACCATCCGCGGAGTTCATACCGCTTTGCAAGCAATTTTTGAAGAAGGTCAATACGCTGACAAAGTCATCGAGCGCACCCTAAAATCAAACCCAAAATGGGGCGCAAGAGACCGTTCATTTATTGCGGAGACTACTTACGAGATGGTTCGCTGGTGGAGATTGATCAACTTTTTAAGTCCTTCCAAAGATTATTATGATCTGTTCGGCACCTATTGGTTGATGCAGGGACATTCACTTCCACCTTGGGAGGAGTTTGCTCGAATCAACCCGGATAAGCTCCAAGACAAATACGAAAAGTTGGACGATCCAGCAAAACTGGAGTCTGTTCCAGATTGGCTGTATGAATTAGGCAAAAAAGAACTTGGTGGAGCATGGGAAAATGAAATCCATGCACTCAACCAAGAAGCTCAAGTCGTACTTCGGGTGAATACCTTGAAAATAACTCGGGAGCGATTGAAAAACCGACTTGCCGAAGACAATATTGCAACTCACATCATCAAGGGCTATCCTGATGCATTGATTTTGGATGAGCGAACCAACGTGTTTAGAAATCCCGCTTTTAAGGAAGGCTTATTTGAAGTTCAAGATGCATCTTCCCA
>JAFMBQ010000125.1 GCA_017858365.1 Algoriphagus sp.
GCTAGTCCGGTCGGGGCTAGAACTTGGACATGCCGACGACCAATTCTTCGCACGGGAAAATTCAAAGCATGAGGGAGGATCTGTAGGAATTCTTACACATGGAGCCCTTGACCGGACCACGTATTACCATCAAGCAATAATCCTGTCTTTAATCCCTTTTTTGAATGAAAAATTATATAAATCTTGATTTCTTCCATAAGAAATTTTAAAATTAGCAGATTTTAAAGAATTATTTAAAATTAGTTGTCAAGTTTCAAATAATTCTTTTGCTTTACGGAATAACTATTGAAAATAATTTTAAAAAGATATTACCCTCAATAATAGTTGCTTAAATCACCCAAACCCTAAGTAACGATAGGCCTCCAATTGGAGGCCTATTTTTTTAGGTTGTTTAAAAAATTCCGAAGTGAGACCCGCCAATCAGGATCAGCATCCCATTCAGGACCGATATATAATTCATCTCTGACGAGTAGTTTGATATAATATTTAACCACGATACGATTCATTTCAGCTGAAGAACTCAATTCTAAGCCCATACTTTCCATCAAATCTGCCTCTCTTCCCTCAACTTTTATTAAAACAAACTGGACCTTATCCTCAATTAACTCCTGATTTGACTTCGCTTCTGTAAGCCACTCCACTTGGTAAGGATATTCCTGCTTTAAGATCTCTTCAATTCCAAACTTTTGATTTGCTTGCTCTGAAAGAATAGTTTCTTGAGATTTTCCGTAATTATCGTATCTGAAATAACTTAATAATCCTGATTGAGCCGATGATCCTTCAATAGGAATTCCCAATTTGAATACATCAAGATTCAGTGGATTTCTCGGCAAAAACTTTAGAGTCGCTGTAGCTTCCTGAGCACTGATGCTAAGAAACTCTGGTACATCCAGGACCAATAAATTTTTAGATTTAATACCTTCACCAATCGCAGCAAATTGACGGCACGTTTCAGGAAACGTCTGACCCACTTTTCCGAATAAAGCAGTGCTTGGGATCATTTGGCCAGTATCAGAAAAAGGGCCTACGTGGATGCTCGTTTGATTCTTTTGGCGAGTCACTAAAATAATGTTCTTAACTTGTCGAGTACTAAAAGATTTCGCATACTCTGCCTGAACCTCCTCTGATACCGTGACTTGTTCGAGTTCAAAATAGGCCACTGGATCAGCTCCTGCAGCGACAAGACTAGTGTGTACGCTATCTGCAAGCTGTTTCCATGTTAAAATAGGTCTAGTTCCAGGGTCTGAAGAGATTAACACTACGGCTTTACCATCAAAAAAAGATTCAGGAAGCGTTCCCTGTGCTAGACTTACAAAATTTAAAGAAATGAATAAAAATAAAGAACCTATATATTTCATCTATTCAGAGCGTAGATTGGCTGAGCTTATTAATTTTACGAATATACATAACGCAGAATACTTCCTGAGATGGTAACTCCAAGCAAATCAATTTTTAGCTTATTCTTATTTTTAATTATTTCTGTTGGCTTTGCTCAGTCCATTGATGAAAAAAAATTGCTCTCAGACCTAAAACTGCTATCCGCTGATGACTTGAAAGGCCGAAAAACGCTCAGTGAAGGAAATATAAAAGCCAGAAAGCACATTCAATCTGAGTTTCAAAGAATAGGACTGAAAACACACTATTCAGAATACCTTCAGTCTTTTTCCTTCGAAAATCGAAGAGAAAACAAAAAATATGAAGATGCGGTCAATGTCATAGGTTTTTTACCTGGTTTGGACTCTAGGAATATCATTGTTATTACTGCACATTACGATCATGTGGGTGTAGGAAAGAAAAACTCGAAAGGCGATTCGATTTATAATGGAGCAGATGACAATGCCTCAGGAACAGCGGCTCTTTTGGCTTTAGCGGAATATTTTTCGAAAAATCAACCGCAACATCCGATCATGTTTGCTGCCCTAGATGGTGAAGAGATGGGACTTCAAGGCGCTAAGGCGTTACTGAAAGACTTTCCATTTCCTCTGGATAATATCCTCATGAACATCAATATGGACATGATTAGTAGAAATGAGAACAACGAGTTGTATGCTTCTGGGACAAATTATTATCCGGAATTGAAACCAATTCTTGAGCAAGCATCAGTCGGTTTACTACCGAGCTTGAAATTTGGTCATGATCAACCAAATACTGGCCGCGAAAACTGGACACAATCCTCAGACCAAGGACCCTTTTTTGATGAAAAAATCATGCACATTTACTTTGGAGTTGAAGACCATGTGGATTATCATCAACCTAGTGACGAGTTTGAGAATATCGAACCAAGTTTCTATACAAACGCGATGAAATTGATTTTGAAATGTATTATTGATCTGGATCAGAAATTACCAAAAGAATGAGTCAAAAATTCCTATTTAATTTGATCTTGAGTACTTTAGAAAAGATTCATCTTCCACTCCCATATACTATTGCCTAAATCAGACTTCATTACCAAGCTATTAATTTGGAGGCTTCGACACATGAGCAACCAAAACTTTATCCTGATCCTCAGTGGGATAATAGGGATGATTTCAGGCTTGGCGGCTGTCATTCTAAAGGAGGCAGTCCATGCCATACAGCACTTTCTTACAGAGGATTTCTATACTGAGTACGCGAATTTTTTATATATTCTGTATCCTCTTATTGGGATTTCAGCTGCCTACATGGTAGGAAAATATGTGTTTAAGGATACAGGGGGACATGGGATTCCTGATGTATTATTTACCATCGCAAAAAAGCAAAGCATAATTCCTAGGGTTAAAACCTATAGCCGAATATTTACCTCCGCCTTGACGGTAGGTTTCGGTGGTTCAGTCGGTTTGGAGGCACCAATGCTAGTCACAGGATCCGCAATTGGCTCAAATGTTGGACTTCTGGTCCATCTTAATGCTAAAAAACGAACGCTATTAATAGGATGCGGAGCAGCTGGAGCAATATCCGCAATTTTCGGAGCCCCAATTGGCGCGGTGATCTTTGCCATCGAAGTTATATTAATGGAGATCAGTACAGCTTCATTCATCCCATTGCTGATTGCCTCTGTAATGGGATCCTTAACTTCCATGATTCTAATAGGTAAAGACCCGGTTTTCACATTTGACTTGGTAGGATCTTTCTCCGCCAGCCATATGCCCTATTATTTATTACTTGGTATGGTTTGCGGGGTGGTATCACTCTATTTCAGTAGTGCTGTCAGAACTACTGAGCGACTAATGGAAAACTTAGGTTCTCAAGCATTAAAACTGCTCTACGGAGGAGCTCTTATTGGCTTCATGGTCTTTTTCTTCCCCCCGATTTACGGAGAAGGATACGATTTCTTGAACCTTTTGATCAATGGCAACTCAAGTCAGCTGCTCGATAAGAGTCCATTTTTCTCCTCCACAACTAACCCATATTTGATAATCATTTTTCTGTTACTGATTATTTTGGTAAAGCCTATTGCTTCAGCATTAACCCTAGGGAGTGGAGGAAGCGGAGGGATTTTCGCCCCGTCGCTTTATGTTGGAGGTGTTGTAGGTTTCGTTTTTGCTTATTCCAAAAATATGCTTGGATTCCATATTCCACTACCACTGGCACATTTTACCCTAGTAGCTATGTGCGGTGTGATGGCTGGCGTTCAGCATGCACCACTATCAGCAATCTTCTTGATTGCCGAGCTTACAGGAGGATATGAATTATTTGTGCCTTTAATGTTCGTTTCGGCTATCTCCTATATCACGACCACCTATTTCCAAAAAGACAGTTTATACGTGATGCAACTCAAAGAAAAGGGGCGTCAACTTCCTGAATCCAAAGATCAGGAGCTTCTAGATTTAATCACTATTACACATGTGATCGAACGGGACTTGATCCCAATACATCCTGATGCCAAACTTCGAGATTTGATCGATTTGGTGAAAATATCTAAGAGAAATATCTTCCCTGTCGTAAGTAACGATGGTACGCTCAGAGGGATCATCACGCTGGATGATATCCGGGATATTATGTTTGATCGGGAAAAGCAAGAGCAAATTTCGATCAGTCAGCTTATGCATAGTCCCCCAGAAATCCTATTGGACACAGAAAATATGCAAAAAGCGATGGAGAAATTTGAACGATCTGGTGCTTGGAATCTCCCTGTAATCGCTGAGGGTCGCTATATAGGTTTTGTCTCCAAGTCGAGAATCTTCAATGCATATCGAAAAAGGCTAATCAGGGAACGCCAAGATTAAGCATTTTTAGAATAAAATTTGGAGAAGAGATTATCCACCTTTTAATTCACTTTTTAGAGTCTAAATAATTGAGTTACGTACTTTTATCCACATAATTCACTTTCAAACAGGCTATCTAATATATTGATCTATAGAGATTTGATCATTTCAAAAAAAACATTGTGGATAAATTATTGATTTTGTGGATAAAAAAATCTTGTATTTTTTAATCCTTTAAAGAGGATCAGAAACAGGCTTTTTTTACAATTGAATTTTTACTTAGGCCCCAAAATTATTTTAAAAATCAAAAGCTATACTTGATCATTTTTAGAAGAAAATTTGGTTTGGGAAAATATTTGAGTTTGACTATTGAAATACTTGGAAATAGTAAATCAAAGAAATCCAGAGCCCTTAGAATTATCTAATTTTAACAGCCTAAATTCAAACTAGATTCCGTAACCCAATGGTGCCAGATTGTTCATTTGACGCATGATCCACCCTTGGCGCCCTACGATATAAGGCGTAGGTCTTGCAGGAGTCCATCTTCTTGGATTAGGTAAAACCGCTGCGATCATTGCGGATTGACTTCTATTGAGCTTTGCAGCGGGCTTGTTATAATAGGTCTGGGCAGCGGCTTCAATTCCATAGATTCCTTCTCCCATTTCAATAACATTCAGGTACACTTCCATAATCCGCTCTTTGGACCAAATAAGCTCTACTAAAACTGTGAAATATGCCTCCAAGCCTTTGCGGACATAGCTTCTGGATGGCCACAAAAAAACATTTTTGACTGTTTGTTGGGTAATTGTGCTTGCCCCCTTGATTCGCTTTCCTTTTTTATTTCCTTCCCAAGCTTTATTCATTGCTTCCAAATCGAAGCCATTGTGATCCAGAAACTTTTGATCTTCTGAAGCATACACCGCTTGTGGCGCATGTTTAGAGATTTTACTCATTGGTACCCAATCCTTGTATAATCTCATCTCCTTTTTTTCGTCAGTTGCTTGCTCCACTAATCGGATTACCATAAGAGGAGTAATCGGAATAGGAACAAAGCGATAAAGAATCGTGAAGCCAATGGATAGGAAAAAAAACCAGAGCATCAATTTCCAGATAAATTTCCAAACCCATTTCAAAATTTTCATAGCTCCTATTAATAAGTCGCAAAGGTCTGCACAAATTGGTAGAAAAAGACAGCTTTTTCACTCGTTGAAATAATATTTAGATCTTCCTCCATCCCTTGAATCTCAGCTTCAGTGATCAATCCCGCCTCAAGTAAGCCAGAGCTTCCACTTTTCATTAAAATTTTCCAGAAGTTCAGCATTTTTTTCAGGTCATCAGATTTGGATTGATCAAGGTGAAAATCTCCATGAAAAAGGGCTATTTCTTTATATCCAGCTTTGAAAAGCATATTACCAAGCTGCGCTCCTACGTCAGGATCTCCACCATGCGCACGTTGAAGCTGATTGTATCGCTCATAGTACAATTTCAGATTTGGAAGTTCTGGAGCAAAATAAAAGCTTGAATTAAACACTTCCGTTATCCAGACTTTTGCTCCGGGAAGCAGGAAATGTGTGGTTAATTCCAGCACCTTAGTCGGGTCGGGGATATGCTCCAATGCCCAACAAATAAATACTGAATCAAATTGATCCTCTAAATCCAACTTCCTTGCATCTTGGCAAAAGAACCTTACCCGATCACCTGCAAAAGCTAAATTCTTCTTGGCCTGCTCAATCTGAACTTCAGAATAATCAACACAAGTAATCCTAAGCTCTGGCCAAAGTTTGAGCAACATCTGTGTCTGAGCACCTACTCCAGAGCCTATTTCAAGAAGATTTTTACAGCCCGTAAAATCTATGCGAGGATAAATTTTAGACTCTAAAAAATTAGCTTGATCCAAGAGACGCTGCTGCTCTTCTGGGATAAATCCGTGTAAATATGCCTCTGCCATTCAGTTTAATTTTGATTAAAAATATTAAAAATAGCCAGATAAAAGAGTCTTTATTCTCCCCTATTTCTTTTTCAGGATAATCGGCTGGGAATATTTATCAGCAATACTTTCCAAGATAAATTTCAAATCAGGGTATTCTGCTACAGGAAATAAACTTTGGGATAGTTCTATCCTAGTATTAACCTTGATTTCATGGGACTCTGCACTAATTTGAAAGCTAAATTTTACGCCCTTTGAAGGGATAGTAATTGACCCACTTTCAGGATAATCTTCTAATTCATACCCTTTAGGAATGGGGATTGTAACAGTATAACTCTCATAGGTTGGATAATCGAATTCTATTGGAAGTATACGTTCATTTTGGGTGAAAATATTTTTAAAGAAAATAGAATTCGTGAATGGTTCCAAGACTATAACCTTATCCTCTAGGGACCCAACTGGCTCCTGATAATTCACAGTCAGCATCCTTTTTTCCTTGATTTGGTTGAGTACTTCAAAATCAATTAGTTCAAAGTCTTTGTATCTATCCTGCGCTTTAAGCAATTTTTGAGTGAGTCCCGAATATTTTTCATCCCATTTTAGAGCGGCGTAATCTGTGTAGCGTTCGGTTGTCTTTAAAAAGGCCTTTCCTTCCTCATCAACCTCAAAAATCATTTGATTGATTGTGCCAGACCGGTGATGGATTGATAGCTCATCTAATCTTCCATTTTCCTTCTCCATAAAAAAACCTCTCGGGACTAATTTCCTAACCGGAACCAGTCCAAACGGCATAATCGAATCACTGGCGTCTAAGAAAACTGGTTTTCCCTCTATTTCTGCCTTTAGAATTGCGCTGTGAAACTGAAAAATATAAGGCTTTTCAATCAATTGTGATCTGCCTTTTCCCCGCTCATTGATCATTATCAAATGAGACTCTATTCCATGCATTCGAAAGAGGTAACTCAACAAAAGGTTTTTATCAAAACTATTTCCTCTTTTCAAATCCACCATCCTAGGCAGAGGGTAAATTGGTTCTAACCATCTGGATCCTATAGTTTTATAGGAGGTGGATACATAGTCAAAGATTTTCTTGGCCAGGCCCGCTTGTGTGGAGTCTGAAAAATCTAAATCTGCCAATAGAGAGTTTGGTCCAGTTTTGTACAGATAACTTCGATAGTCATCAATCAATAAAATCTCAGTAGCCACCTGATCCCAAGAAGAATAGAAAATCTCGGAAGACTCCAGCTCTTCTTCTTTATAATACTCTGAACTAAACAAATACCCATCCACTCGCTCTTGGTAATCCATTAGACTTCCAACAAATGGCTCAATAGGCAATGAGGGTATATCTCTCAGCATCCAAGAATAGGAGTTGCTCCTTTCAGTTACTTTGGTAACTTCAGCAAGTCTTCTGCCTTGAATGATCATTTGGTATTGGAAGAAAATTGGAGCCTTAAATCTATACGAACTGTAAAGTGAGGGATATTCGCCCTGAAATCCCCAGCCATCAAGTAAAGACAGCATTTTGCTCACCTTTTTATAGCTGAATTCTAGAATCGAGCCTTTTTTCACTTGTGGGAATGCAATTCGAATTTCAACATATCCGTCTCCGAGATCAACTTCTTTAATCGCTTCGTTTCCCAGTCGAATATTCTTCCTGCTATTTCCTTCCAGATAGCTCACTTGTGCCTTTACCTGAGATATTTGCTCAAAAAGATTGTCTCCTCTGTAGAAGCTTATTCTGAAATCACCAAAGTCTGAAGATTCATCAGTCAGAACTTTATATCGATAAAAATAATCGGTATGAATCCCTCCATATTTAAAATAAGAATCCCCTGACTTATAGAGAACTACGTATTTCGCTTCAGGCTCAAAAGAAACTTCTTCAATCAGGAGTTCCTGATCCGTGAATTTACCAAACTCAGCCTCCTGAGCAGCAGCTTTGCTGCCAAAACAAAAGAATAGAAAAAGAAAACCGTAAATCTTCACTTCTTAAGGATTCACTATCTTTTTCAATACTACTGGTGCGGTGAGCTTGGACGCGACCGACTCCATGAAAAACTTCAAATCACCATAGCTAGCGACTGGAATCAATGGTTTTTTTATTTCCACTCTCGCAGTGATTTTCAGCATTCCATCAATTTTAGTGGGGGCATAGATAAAGGTAACATAACCTCCTTTGATGCTGATTTGCTCCGCAAGTGGATAATCCTCTACTTCGTAGCCTTCCGGAATTATAATGTTAGTATTATATGTCTCATTGAAAGCAAATTGAAAATCCACCGGAAAAATACGATATGCTGCAGTGAAGGGGTTTTTAGCAAAAGTGGAAAATCTCAGAGGATTGAAAATTATCAAGTCGAGATTTTCTGAATTAGGTAATACCGTTTCAAAATTAACCGTGACAAAATTCTTTTCTGTCAGGTTATTCTCAAAAGTTACATTTTGAATTATCATTTCATCCGATTCATCCTTATCAAAGAATAATTCAAGGGACTCATTTTTTGACTGAAGCCTTTCAATATCGTGAGCGGTCTGAAGCCCTAAATAGAAGTTTTCGCGGAGGGAATTTTTTGTGCTAAGTCCCTTATCTGAATCATATTCTGTTTGAGCAAAATAAATTGTATTTGAATTATGATTGATCATCACCGGAACAATTTTGCTCGTTTCTTTCTGAAGATGTAGACCTTCTTTTACATGTTTATTGAGATCCACATACCCAAAAGGAGCCAGTCGATCGCTCAAATCCAAGTATTGATATTTGCCATCCAATTTTGCCAGCAAAAGAATCTCATCAAACTGGTTGAGGAAAGGAAAATCTACCAAATCAGTCCTTCCATATCCTTTACTCCCAATCAGAACGGGATCACATTCGATGCCTGCTGAGTTTAGAATTCCCATATAGGCCAGCATCAACTCTGCCGGTGTTCCTTTTTTACTCTTCAGAAGTTGATTCATCACTTGTTCAGGATAGATCCAATCCTCCCCATCAATCACAAAATTATCCCTGAGGTAGTAATAAATTTTTTGAGCTATTTCGGTTTGATTATCTCCGGTAAGCTCGATTGCTAGCGCCTCCTTTTCCAACGAGTTAGATCGGTAGTATCCCTTTTCCCGATAATATCCTATCAATTCATCACCAAGTGCCGGCCAGGTACTAAGCACATCTTCCCATTCAGAACCTTGAGCATATTTAGACAATTGGAATTCCACACGATCAAAATAGTCCCGATAATTTTTCATGTAGGGCTCTTCCTGGAAAGCATATACGTTCCGCAGCGTCCAGCCATAAGTCCCATTACTTTCAGTTTTCTCACCTTTATTGACCAGACTTTCACCTTGGCTAAGCATCCGGTATTGAAGACCTGCTGTCATGGTAATCTGATAGTGTGAATAAAGAGTAGGAATATTATTCTGGAAAGTCCAACCATCAATGAATGTGATTGACTTATCTGTTTCTTTATAAGTATATTCTAAAATGGAACCCACCTGCACCTTGGGAAAAGTGATCCGCATCTCTCGGTACCCATTATCCAGACTAACGTCAAAGATTGACTCCTTGGGAACTTCAGTGACCTCTTCTTTTCCATCTACATAGTTGATGGTTTGGGCTTTGATACCACTGATTTCTTCGATTCGCTTTTCTCCTGAATAATAACGAATCCGAAGATCTGCGTATGCCTTCCCTTCTTCCGCAAGAATTTTCATTCGTCCGAAATGCGTGGTCTCGAAGACATTTCCAAAAAATCTAGACTCTCCATTTTTGAGCAAAAAAACTGCATTTGCATCTGGCTCATAAGAGACACTGGTTAAATTAATCTCATTGGAATTGGCTTTCCCAAATCTTGGGGTCTGGGCAAGAGTTGCAAATGAAATAATACTTAAGAAACAAAGGATAATCCGCTTATTCATTGAAGCTGCTAGTAGTGGGTTTAGTAAAGAAATAGGTCTTGGAAGTCATTGAATTGATCTTTTTCAGCAGTTCACTTTTGACTTCTTTATCGGTATTTTCTGGGATTTTGATGGCAATAGATCTGGATATTTTTAATATTTTTCCGTCAAGGGAGTGTTTCACACTTAGGGTTCCAAAATCATCTTGGTA
>JAFMBQ010000126.1 GCA_017858365.1 Algoriphagus sp.
CTAGTCTGATTGGTTTGACCACCACCCTCGGCGTACCAGCGAGATTCTTCCCGTTTATCAATTGGAATATAGGATCTACCATGAGCCTCCTCAAGTAGCTCTTCAAAACGTGGTTTAAAATTTTTCAATAAGATTTTATCTTGAGGACGTTTTGGTCCTGAGACAGTTGACTCTACTGACCCGAGGTCAAGCTCTACTACGGATGAATAATTAATCAAATCCTCATCTTTGCGCCAAAGCATATTTGCTTTGCAATATTCCTCTACTAGTTTGATCTGAGAGGCAGAACGATTGGTTTTGCCCATGTAGTCCAACGTACGATCATCAATAGGGAAATAAGTAACCGTACAGCCAAACTCAGGCGTCATATTGGAGATAGTCGCCCGATCTGGAACCGACAGATGATCCAGTCCAGGTCCAAAAACCTCGACGAATTTCCCAACAACGCTATGTCTTCGGAGTAACTCCGTAATGGTTAAGACCATATCCGTAGCTGTAGTTCCTGCAGGTAATTGACCAGAAAGCTTCAATCCTATGACCTCAGGCATGATAAAGTAGATCGGTTGACCAAGCAATGCTGCCTCAGCTTCGATCCCTCCTACTCCCCAACCAACTACTCCTATGCCGTTTACCATAGGCGTATGCGAATCTGTCCCGACTAGGGTGTCCGGAAATACGTTCCCATCCTTCATCGTGACACCTTTTGCGAGATACTCTAAGTTGACCTGATGGCAAATTCCCATCCCCGGAGGAACTACTGAGAAGTTGTCAAAGGATTTTTGGGCCCATTTTAAAAATTTGTATCGTTCTGAATTTCGTTCATATTCAACTTCCACATTTTTCTCATAGCTATAATTAGTCCCGAAAAAGTCAACTTGGACGGAGTGATCAATGACTAGATCAACTGGAATCAATGGGTTGATTTTGCTTGCATCCTTACCTTTTCGTTTAGCTTCTGATCTCAAGGAAGCAATATCTACTACCGCAGGCACACCTGTGAAATCTTGCATTAACACTCTTGCAGGTTTGAAAGGAATATCTTTGTCTGAAGCTTCCGGTGACCATGCTAATATAGTCTCAACATGGTCTTTTGTTATTGAAAAATCATCAAAATTCCGAAGTGCATTTTCTAACAGAATTCGAATTGAAAAAGGGAGATGATTGATATTTTTACCCAAGTTTTGGAGTTTTTGAAGGCTCCAATAGCTCAAATCACCTTCGTCGGTTTTTAAAATTGTGCGGATGTTAAATTGATCTTGATTCATATCTTTAAGTTTAAGGTGAAAAAGAAGTATAAAGATCAAACTGAATTTAAGGTATTTGAATTCATTAAACTCACATATATCTTAGTTTACTAGATTAAATACTCTTTAGATTTTCGCAAATGACACTTCTCTTCCTTCGAATCTTCAGTGCTTTTTCTGTAATCGCTACACTGATTCCTTTGCTTAAGTGGGATCATTGGCAAGTTCGGATTTTTGACTACCCACGCCTTCAGAAGCTGATCATCATTCTGATGCTCATTTCGCTTTGGATCATTTTGTCCCCCGAGACCAGTCAAATAGAATATTGGATTTTCCTGATTGTGCTAGCGAGTGCCGCTCTATTTCTATTTATTGAGATCATCCCATTTTCCCCAATTGGGGAAAAAATGATTGAATCTGTGGAATTTGATAAAGCCTGCTCTATCCATATTCTCGTGGCAAACGTGTATCAGCCCAACAAATCCTATGACAAGGTTCTCGACTTAGTGAAGCAAGCGAACCCTGATTTAATCTTTCTGGTGGAAACCGATTCTAATTGGGAGAAAGGTTTAAGCTCATTGGAAAATGATTTTGACTATCATTTAAAACTTCCGATGGACAACACTTACGGGCTTATACTTTATTCAAAATTTGAGATAATATCACAGAAAATCAACTACTTCATTGATGACGAAATTCCCTCATTGGATCTCGATATCAAGCTGAATAATGGTGAAGTGATCAAAATCTACGGAATTCATCCTACTCCTCCAGTGCCTAGCCAAAACCCAAAAAGTACGGATCGTGACGCAGAGATTCTTATCGTGGGTGAGAAAGTAAAAAAATGCGATAAACCGGCTTTGGTGATTGGAGATCTAAATGATGTGGCCTGGAGCTACACTACTAAGCTGTTTTTAAAAATATCTGAAATGGCCGATCCAAGAAGAGGAAGGGGGACATTCAATACATTTCATACAAAAATCCCCATTTTCAGATGGCCATTGGATCACGTATTTCTCAGTAAAGAGTTTGGGCTGGTATCGATCAAGGTGCATGATTCGATTGATTCAGATCATTTCCCTATCAGTATGATTGCGCGCCTAACTGCACAAAAAACTACCGAAACCAAAAAGGCTAACGGGTCTAAAAAAAAGAAGCCCGCGATAAGCTAAATCGCGGGCTGAATGATCAAAATTAGGGTGAGTTTCAGTTATCTGATTTGGCTTCTTCTTTTGCCTTCTTTTTAAAACCTCCTCTGAATGGCCAGGTATATTCTAAAGCTTCCAAACCCCTATTGAGGTTATAAGCAGCAGAATCAGTACTTTCCATAGTGCTTTTTAAAGTCTGAGCAAACGCTTTATCGTTGAGTAACAATCCCATCGCATTGTCACCCGAGTTGATTTTGGAAGTGATAGCTTTCAGTTCTTCGGTCATCTCCTCACTGTTTTGGGCGGTGGCTTTGAAGCTTTCCATCGTATTTCGAATTTCCCCGACTAAAAGTGTATCTGTCACAAGATCATTGAATAGATTCCCTTTAGTATTCAATTTTCCAGTAAATGTATTGAGCTCACGAATCATCTTATTACTACTGATTGAGGCCGTGTTGAGATTCTTAAGAATCGAGCGGAAATTTTCTGCCAAGGTAGAATCAGTCATCACAGCACCTACAATTCCTTCTCCCGCAGCAAGTTTAGAGGTCAAGGTTTTCAAATCTGCGGTTATCTCTACCAAATTTTCGTTATTGACCTGAAGCGTTTCCATCATTTTATCGGTATCGAGTGGCATCACCGACTCCAAACGATCTCCATCTTGTACGGGAGGAGCTAGGGTCGTTCCACCGTAAATCACAATGATCTTATTCCCAATCAAACCATCTGAACTGATAGTCGCCTTAGAATCCTTTCGGATAAAATCCACGACAGCCTCTTCTACGTTCATCTCAATCTCTACCTGAGAGTCCCCATAAAAATTTATTTTCCGAACTGTTCCGATTTTAACTCCCGAGAACCAGATATTATTACCGGTTTGCAAACCACCTATATCATCGAAAACTGCTTTCAAATGGATCGCTTTTACGAATTTCTTTTGCTGACCTCCTAGGGTCAAGATTCCAACCACTAAAATGGCTAAACCAATGAAGACAAAAACGCCTACAATGACCGAACGTTTATTTTCACCTCTCATATATTGATAAAATTATAATCGTAAAATAGCTTCACGCGCTGATCCTCAGCGTGTGCAAAAACCTCATCAAATGTCCCTATTGCCTTAAATTGACCATCCAATAGCACAGCCTGCCGATCCCCAGTCTCTTTGGCGCATGTCAAATCATGCGTAATGACGATCGAAGAGGTATTGTACCGCTCACGAATCTCATGTATTAGGCTATTGATATCCATACAAGTGATCGGATCCAAACCTGCAGTTGGCTCATCGTAAAGCATGATTTCAGGATTCAAAATCAAAGTTCTTGCAACTCCAATTCGCTTTTTCTGACCTCCTGAAAGCTCACTTGGCATCTGATTGATGGATTGCGGAAGACCTACCGCCTCTAGAAGTTCTTCAATTTTATAAGTAATTTCTTTCTTCGAAAGTCCTTTTACATTTCGCACAAGAGGAAATTCCATATTTTCCCGTACGGTCATACTATCATACAAGGCAGAATTTTGGAAAGAAAAACCAATTTTGAGCCTCAACTGATTAAGTTCTTTGGTCTTCAATTGGGAAACTTCTTTGCCTAACACTAGCATACTGCCTTGGTCTTGCTTGAGAAGGCCTACCATGATTTTAATCAGAACAGACTTTCCGGAGCCTGACTTTCCCAATACAACCAAATTTTCTCCTTTGTGCAGATCTAAATCCACACCTTGAAGTACATTCAGATCGCCAAATGATTTTTTGAGCCCTTTTATTTCTACTACTTTTTCTTCCATAGCTTACAGTGCACGAATGGCGTTTACGATCTGAAGTGCCAGCAACTCTTCAATGAAAATCAAAAACATCGAGATTACTACCGCAGAATTTGCTGCTTGTCCCACACCCTCGGTGCCTTTGGAAGAATTATACCCTTTATAACAACCCACAATTCCTATTGTAAATCCAAAAAGGATTGATTTTAAAACCGATGAGAAAATATCTAAAAAGGTAATAGACTCAAAAACCTGCACAAAGAAGGTTGACATACTAACCATCTCATTCGCGTTTACGCTTAGAAAAGAACCCATCAAGGCTACAAAATCAGTGTACATCACTAATAATGGGATCATAAATGTGGTTGCCAAAACCCTGGAAACAACCAGGAATTTGAAGGGGTTCGTAGCCGAAACTTCCATCGCATCGATTTGCTCTGTGACCTTCATTGAGCCAATCTCAGCACCAATACTTGAGCCTACTTTTCCTGCTGCAATCAAGGCTGTAACTAAAGGACCCATAGCTCGAACCACAGCAATCGAGATCAAAGATGGAAGCCATGAGGCAGCCCCAAATTCGGTTAGCGATGGCCTAGATTGGTTGGTAAAAACCAAACCAACTATGAATCCTGTCAATGAAATTAGCGGCAGAGATTCTACCCCAATTCGGTAGCACTGGTGAATTATTTCTTTGAACTCGTAAGGAGGCAATAACACCTCTTTGAAAAATCTACTTACGAAACTCCAAGCGTTTGCCAAGCCCGTAAAAAACTTGTCAAACTTTTTGGATAGGAAAGGTTTTTTATCGTCTTCTTCTACGCTCATTTGAATATTTTGATGGTTCAAAAATACAGAAATTATTCAGAAGGCTTTAGCTAATCTGACCTAAAGGGAAGAATAACATGATAGCCTAAATGAATCTTAGAGGCATCCTTTTTGAACCTATCCTGATAATTACTCAATTCATGTGCCTAGTATTCTGAATAGGTAAATAGTTTAAACCCTTTTGGAATTTTACCCCCAAATGTTGTTTGAGATTTTCTTGAATTTGAATGTAAAAATCACTTAAAATTAGCTCAAATTTTAGCCTTTAAAAAGCCCCATAATAGGATGGATAGGACTAAAGAAAACCACACATATCCAATGATAAAAATAGCTTTTTTAATCCTAGATTTTGGATATAAAAATGGAGTAGACTTTTTAAAAAATTGATAGCTGCTTACCATTACCTAATTCTTTATTAAGTATTTTTCAAATGGTTCGGTTAGTGTAAAATAAACTCAAGTAGTGACAATCCTGAAACTTTTTAAATTCCTCAACCCCGACGCTTGGCGTGCTCTTTTTCTGATCAAATTTAGGAAAAATCTTTTTTTAGACAAGGCTAATTTTTTTAGCCTAGGCATATTTTGCTTGCCCTAAAAATCATTTATACTTCTTTATTTCAGTACTTTAAAAATTTTATACTAAAGTTAATTCTAGGTGGTATATTTGTTAAATTGACCTATACGATTAATTTTTTTAAGCGCATGGATCGCTCCCTGTTTACGAAAATCCAGATGAAGATGGAGGAAAAGTCCTTCACTCTTCGATAGCAAAATCCAATCTAGATCACAAAACTTGAATTCCCGGAAATTGCGTTTTGTTGCCAAACTCCCCTACCCCAGTAGACTTTTTTTGCTTTGATAGAAACCAGTATTCCCTTTTGGTTGAGTAAGAAACAAGAGTATGTTTTGACTTCTTTTTCGGAAGAAAAATTCGCTTAAAGTGTCCAGGTTTCCCTATTGAAAAAGTCGAAAAAAATTAGAGCTATTGATCTTTAAAAAGGAGTATCCTGTTTCCAATTTCTAGCTGAAATACTCTTCTTATTTCTAGAAATAAAATGCTCCTTTTGTCATTAAATTTTTTACTTTTCAATTCGAGAAATCACCACCGTCTTTTTACCACTTGGTATAAATCTCCCCTAATTATGAAAAATATTCTACTTCTTTTTATTCTATTTCTAGGCTCAGCCTTGGTCTCCTTTGCACAAAATTCTTACGATCCAGGCTTGGCAAAACAGCTAGGTGCCGATGACTATGGGATGAAAAAATACGTCATCGCTTTCCTCTATCGAGGAGATCGAATTACGGAATATTCAGACGAGGAACGTGCGGAATTTCAGAAGGGACACTTGGCAAATATCACTCGATTGGCAACGGAAGGGAAGCTTGTTTTGGCCGGTCCATTTTTCGGAAATGAGGAACGCCGAGGACTGTTTTTTTTTAATGTAGAAAGTGTCGCAGAAGCAGAAAGCCTGACCGAATCTGATCCTTCAATCCAGGCTGGAATTTTGAAAATTGAGATGAAGGAATGGTATGGACCCGCAGCCTTGCCGCTCTTACTGGAGTGGCAATCTAAGATTGCGAAAGAGGACATTTAGAATGTTAAGAACCCAAGGAATATTAGCATTCACTTCTGCCTATCCCAGAAGAGATCAGTTATCCCTATTCTCAAAATCTCAATTCTCTTATTCTCATATTCTCGATTCTCACATTCTCCTTTCTCAATTTCTCAATCCAAAAATTTTCATACCTCAATTTCTTATGTATGTAATTTTTAAATATATTAGTGCTCGTTAGGTAAATACCACAGCAATGTCAAACAACAACCTCATCAAAGGAAGTCTTCAAACCATCATCCTAAAACTTCTTGAAGAGAATGATCGGATGTATGGGTACGAAATCACGCAGAAAGTGAAAGAGCTTACGGCTGGTGAAATCAAGATCACAGAGGGGGCACTCTATCCTGCCCTTCATAAACTCGAAGCGGAAGGATTATTATCCACGGAAATAGAGCAAGTGGATAATCGAGTGCGGAAATACTACAGCTTGACGAAGTCTGGGAAAACGGAGACGGCAACCAAAATGTCTGAGTTGCATGCATTCGTAGAGAATTTACAGCGGATTTTGAATCCCGGTATCGAACCAAAACTGGGTATCTGATGAGTGGAAGAAAGCTTAATCAAGTCGAGTTGAATCAGATTCAAAAAGCAATAGCGGTCAAAGAGTTGACCTCAGCTGAAATTTTGATGGAAATCTACGATCATTATATCAGCCATCTTCAAGAGTTTTCTGGGGAACAATTCAGCAGCGAGCTATTCGAGTTGGAGCAAAAATTCACCTATGGATATTGTCGTGCATTGCAGTTTAAATTCAACAAAAAAACTAAAGCCGACATAGCCAAAACCCAGTGGATGATCATCCAAAAGTATTTTTGTGGGTCCAGATGGCTGTTTTTAGCAGGGATTTTGGCACTCGTGTTTTATGTCTCCACTCAAGCAAGAAGCAAACAAGAACTGGGAATCCTTTTATTGTCGCCCTTGATTCTATTGGGTTTTGTTAGCATCACTTTTGGGTATCAAAACTTCAAAAAACTCAGACCTATCAAAAAAACCTTCAAGGGAATAGGCATACCAATCTCCTCTTCTCTTGCCCGGCCAATTTCAGAGCGAATGTATTTACCCGTAATGATAGCTCAGATTCTGATCTTTCTTCCAAAAATAGTATTCCCTAATCTGGAATTTGCTCCTTTTTCACCAGCCATTGCCGGGATGATTACGGTACTACTGATACTTTATACGCTTTCTCTTTTGGAAGTCTGGAAAATCAAATCTAAAACTGGTTTGATATGAGAAAGCTATCAGTTAAAGAACTGGACCAAGTTAAAAGGGCAATTGCAGCAAAAGATTTGACTTCTGCGGAAATCTTGATAGAAATCTATGACCACTATGTGAGTCATCTGGAGCGTTTTGAGGAGGCAGAGTTTGAAGAGCAATTATTTGTATTAGAGCAGAAGTTCACGCCTAAGTACTGCAAAAACCTGCAACTTGACTTTTATGAAAATGCCAAAAAAGAGATTAATCGTCTTCAATGGTCAATTTTGAAAAGCTATTTCACTTGGCCAAGAGCGATGTGGACAGTTTTACTTTTTAATATTTTCATCTTTTTCTGGTTAAATGGAGGGAATATTTCCAAGATTTTAGTGCTAGGCATTCCCTTTATGACAGGGCTTTCACTTAATGGATGGCTTTGGTACAAATCTTATAAAAAAGTAAGTGATATAAGAAAACTTCTAAAAAGTCACACTACACTTCAATCATCTTACTTGCCTGACTCCATTAATCAGTTTGTAATCATGTTTTTGACATTGAACACGCTGATTTTTACTATTCCAACATTAGTGGAATTGTTTAATACTACGGAAAGCCTCTTTTTCATAATCGCGATATTACTAGCTCTTGGTATGTTTGTGACCCATATGCTCACCTTTTATGAGGCTTGTAAAATCAAATCTAAAACTGCGCTGATATGAGAAAGCTATCAGAAGAAGAATTGACCTTGATCCAGAAATCAATTATTCGAAAAGAAATTTCAGCAACAGAGCTGCTGGCGGAGATCTATGATCATTACGTGAGTCATCTGGAAACCATTCTCGCATCTGAATTCCATACCCAACTCTCACTACTCGATCTAAAATGGACACAGGAATATTGCAAGCAACTTCAGCGTGATTTACAAACTTCAATCAACAAGTCAATTCGGTCCCTTAAATGGCAATTAGCAAAAAGCTATTTCTCTTGGCCTAGAATGATATTTACCTTGAGCTTCCTTGTTTTGATCTCCTATTTAATTACTTCGATCACATGGAAGCTTCAAGTGATTTTGTTTATTCTCCCCTTACTATTTTTGTTGACTTTCGGAATAGTTTTAAGTATGAGATCCAATCGTAACAACAAGGAAATCAAAAAGATTTTCAATTTCAGGAATTCTGGAATATTCATAATGTCCTTTCAGAACTCCAATTTTCTAAATCATATCACACTCCCTTTGCATGCCTTCACGATAGTCCTACTTGCCCCAAGAATATGGGCAGGGCAGAATTTCGCACCTGATTATATACTTAATGGAATCGGTATTGCTTTCGGCCTATACCTCATTCTTCACTCGGTTACCATTTTAGAAGCATGGAAGATCAAATCTAAATCTGCTTTGATATGAGAAAGCTATCCGAATTAGAAATTCAAAAAATAGATCGACGGTTGAAAAGTCTACAAATCAGATATACCGAGGTCTTTGAAGAGATTAGGGATCACTATATCACGGCTTTGGAACAAGTCAGTCTTGAAAATTTTGTAGCAAAAAAAGAAGTTTTAGATGAAACCTTTGCTTGGTCTGTGGTGAAAGGAATGGATAAAGAATTAGAAAAAAATGTATCAAAGCAAATAGGAGTAGCCCAACTGGATATTTTGAAGTTTTGGAATCATGGATTTAAAGGGCTAGTGGCAGGTTTTGTTGGATTAGTTGTATTAACAATAGTTAGTTTGATCATACCTCCTTCTGAATTAATACTTGTTTTCCTATTACTGATCATTTGTACGACCGCTGGAGTATTTTTCATGAAAAGAGATGCTCTTTCCTTTAGCCTCAGTCACAAGACGGTCTCCATCTTTTCTGCTACTGTCATCAAAAGAGTTGGGATATTGAACATCGTATTTATGTGGATTTATGCTATGCCCAGTGTATTAACACGGGGTGAGGTTCATTCAAATACCCTATTTGTTTGGCTAATGCCAATAGTTACATTACTTAGCATCATGTATTCGATAAGTCTAATTGTTGTGGCTTCCCACCTTCCTAAATCTAAGATGATATGAGAAACCTCACTCCTACCGAACTCGAAAAGATCAATAATCGGCTGAAATTTCTCCAGATCCACTATAATGAAATCCGGGATGAAATTAAGGACCATTACATTTCCGAATTGGAGAAAAATTCAACCGATGAGTTTGAAGCCATTGTTTCTAAATTGAACGAAGCTTTTTCTCCGAGTATTATTCGAAAAATGGAAAAAAGTCTCGAAAAATCTACCAAAAAACTGATTTCTCAGATGCAGTGGGATGAACTGAAGTTTTGGAACCGAGAAAGTAATGCCTCACCTTATCCCATTTTGGCGCTAGTGACTTTAGGTTTATAGAGGTGTCCTTTTAATTGCATATATTTATAGCTTTTCAAACGCTCAAAA
>JAFMBQ010000127.1 GCA_017858365.1 Algoriphagus sp.
AGTCCTTTGAAACATAAATTTAAACCTAGACACAGTTTAATGAACTATCCCGAAACCTGCCGCCTAATGTAATGGCTACGGATATGAATTTCAGTTCCATGAAAGCACTCACAGATCTTAATCCTTGGATGGCTGATAAGAAGCTAACTCGATCAGAATTGATTACTTATCGTAACGCTGATGGCAAGGAATTAAAGGGAGTTTTATACTATCCGGTGGATTATGAGCTAGGCAAAACTTATCCGCTTGTATGTGAAGTCTATGAGCAATTCTTTGACAATGGCTACAACCGAAATATGAACCTGATTACAAACCATGGATATTTCGCACTTCGCCCTTCTGTTGATTTAGAAATGGGTTATCCCGGAGAAGCATGGGTAAAAGGCATTACCTCAGCGATCAATAAATTGGTAGATGAAGGAAAAGTTGATAATGATCAAGTTGGAGTTCATGGCGTGAGCTATGGTGGCTATGCCACTTCGCTCTTGATCACACAGACTGACCGATTTGCAGCAGCCATCAATATTTCCGGAAAAGTGAATATTATCAGTTTCTTGGGTGATAGCCCCAAAATAGGAACCCGAAATTATTCAGCAGCAGAAAACGGACAAGATCGAATAGGAGGTTCGCTATGGGATGAACCTTTAAAATACTTTGCGACCTCTGCCGTTTTGTATGCCGATCGGATCAAAACGCCTCACTTGATTTTGACAGGTGAGGGGGATTGGAACGTACCGGGAACAAATTCCCGGGAGCTCTATTATGCGATGCGTCGATTAGGCAAAGAAGTGGTCTGGGTGAATTACCTCAATGGAGGCCATGGCGCTGGAGCGGCAAGTGATGAAGGGGATTTTCACGATCATTGGAATAGAATCTTTGACTTTTACGATAAGCAGTTTAAAAAAGCAAAAGAGAAGAAAGAAGCTGGAGGCAGCGAAGCGGTGGAATAGGGATTGGGGATTAGAGAATAGGAGAATGGAGAATATGAGACTCGTAATTAATAACTATCCTCAAAATACGAAGCATCCGAAAACTCACAACTGATAACCGAGAATAGGGATTGGGGAAAAGGGATTAGTGATTAGGAGATTAAGAGAATGGAGAACAAGAGACTCGTAATTAATGGCTATCGCCAAAATACGAAGCATCCAAGAACTCACAACCGAGAACTGCGAACCGACAACCAAATGGATTTAACACATACCGTCAAAGTATTCTTGGATGTTACAAAACCGAGTAATGGTCAACGCCGCTATTTGCCTAAATCAAGAATAGCTTTCCATTTAGATATGGATCAAAACGATTTTAATTATTAAGAAAAAAATGAAAAACATACTAGTTGCTTTAAGCCTATTCCTAGCAGGAATCCTTGCTCCAAATGCGTATAGTCAAACCTATGATATTGTAATTTATGGAGGGACATCAGCAGGCGTAGCGGCAGCTATTCAGGGCTCACGCATGGGGAAATCTGTAATACTTATTGAACCGTCACAAAGAATCGGTGGCTTGACTACCGGAGGACTTGGTCAAACTGATATTGGAAATAAGCAAGCTATTGGAGGGATTTCCAGAGAGTTTTACCAACAAATCAAAGCTTATTATGAGCAGCCTAATAATTGGAATTGGCAAAAAAGAGAGGAGTACATTGATAGCGGCCAGACCCGAACCAAAGAAGGAGAAGATGCTATGTGGACTTTTGAGCCTTCAGCTGCTTTGAAAGTATATCATCAAATGCTGGAAGGGGAGAAGGTTGAACTCATCTATGGCGAAAGACTAGTGCGATCTGACGAAGGGATCAAAAAAGCAGGCAGTCAAATTCAATCTATTACCATGGAAAGTGGAAAAACTTTTTCCGGTAAGATGTTTATGGATGCAACCTATGAAGGAGACCTTATGGCTATTGCCGGCGTTAGCTACACAGTAGGTAGAGAAAGTAATGGCCAGTATAAGGAATCTTTAAATGGGGTGCAGGCAAATTATTATGGAGTAAGCCTTGAAAATAAGCCGTCAAGAAATGCCTTTAACCATAATTTTGTCCCAAGTGTAGATCCATATATCGAAAAGGGAAATCCATCCAGTGGATTACTCCCATATCTTATCAAAGGTGGTCCTGGTATAGATGGTTCTGGCGACAAAAAGGTTCAGGCATATTGCTTCCGAATGTGTCTTACGGATCACCCAGAAAATAGAATTCCATTTAAAAAGCCAGAAGGATACGAGGAGATTAACTACGAACTTTTATTCCGAAATTATGAGGCAGGCGAGACCCGATTGCCTTGGATCAATTCTTCCATGCCAAATCGAAAGACAGATACAAATAACAGTTTGGGTTTTTCCACTGATTTTATTGGTCAAAATCATCTTTATCCAGAAGCTAGCTATGCTGAGCGGGAGGAAATCGTTGAGGCCCATCGCACCTATCAGCAGGGATTAATGTGGGCGCTTGCAAATCATCCTCGAATTCCTGAGAAAATCAGAGCGGTGTATTCCCAGTGGGGAACGAGTAAGGATGAATTTGAGCGCGAAGACGGCTGGCAAAACCAATTATATATTCGTGAAGCTAGGAGAATGGTCAGTGATTTTGTGATGACCCAGCGTCATTGCGAAGGGATTGAAGTGGTAGAAGATGCAATTGGATTAGCTGCCTATGGAATGGATTCACATCATATCCAAAGATATGTGGACCATAATGGTTATGTCCAAAATGAAGGGAATGTAGAATCGCACGTAGCCGGACCATACCCGATTAGCTACCGATCAATAGTGCCCAAGGAAGAAGAAGCTACTAATTTGCTTGTTCCTATATGCTTGAGCGCTTCTCACATCGCATTTGGGTCTATTCGAATGGAACCTGTTTTTATGGTACTTGGGCAATCGGCGGCCATCGCAGCTTCACTGGCAATCGATAATTCCACTACTGTCCGAGATGTTCCCTATGCTAAATTGAAAGCGGCTTTGGTTGAAAATGGGCAGCATTTGAAATAACATTAATTTAAGTCTGCAGAAATACTGGATTACATTGTCCGCCGAATTCCCAGTTATTTTCTATGCAAAATCAAAGCTCAATTCAAGTATGACTTTTCATCTGATTATAATTGTTCATCAATGGCCATATGGAATCTCGCATGTTTGATAATTATCCCATTGTGTGTCGCTCGCGTCATGCTTGATTCCACGTGACTAATTAGTCTAGATTTTTTATCGTACTATCAACTCAAATATAATTCAAACACTCTTTCTATGAACTTAACGCATCGGGTCAAAGCTTTCCAAGAACTTACCGTAGACGAACTTTATGCTCTATTAAAATTACGAAGCGAGGTGTTTGTCGTGGAGCAAAACTGTGTATTTCTGGATCAAGATGACAAGGATCAGAAATGTCGCCACCTTCTTTTGTACTCAGGCGATGAATTAGTAGGTTATAGTCGATTGGTTCCTGCCGGTCTGTCCTATTCCGAAATGGCTATCGGGCGAGTGATTACTTCGCTTTCGGCAAGAGGAAAGGGACTGGGTAAAGTCGTGATGGAGTTATCCATTGACTATTGTCAGAAACTTTTTGGGGTAGGGGATATCCGTCTAGGCGCACAAACCTATGCAAAAGGTTTTTATGCTTCCTTGGGCTTTTTGGCTGATGGAGAGGTGTATGATGAGGATGGAATTGAGCATATTGAGATGCTTAGGAAAGGTTAGGGTTCAAGTATTTATTATCCCAACGAGTAGTTAAGAGATTGTGAATGATTAATTTGAAATCTGTCTGCGGGCTTTAGGCATCATTCTTGGAGAAAATATCATTCAGTTCAGCCCTAATTCCTATAACAAATACTACTTTTGCATGTTAAGACACGTATAGCGAGTATTGAGACTGGTGAATTGTATTAACAAATTGATTTTAAAGAGAAGTAAAATGAGTTCAAAATTTTTGTCTAGTCCCTTAATGAGCTGGGATATATCTAATCCAAATTACAATTTAATGGATAAAAGATCTGTGGATCTTAAAGCACTCAATGGTATTTCTGCTGCAAATAATTGGGACGTTGATTTTGTAAAAGAATTGTCAATCAGCTACCAAACGCTAGTATTGACCGATTTGAAGCAGACAATCCTATGGGTAAATCATGGTTTTCAGTCAATGACCGGATATGCTCCTGATTACGCCATTGGGAAGAAGCCAGCATTCCTTCAGGGTCCAGAAACTTCAGAAATAGTAAAAAACAGGATTCGGAAAAAGCTAAAAAGTGGGGGCCGTATTTCAGAAACAATCACAAATTATAAGAAAAATGGCAATCCATATGAATGTCATATTACCATCATACCCTTGCTTGATTCTAATCGTGTGATTACTCACTACCTAGCTTTGGAAAGAGCAGCAGCGTAGACTTGGAGTAGGATAATTGCTAGTAAGGCTCAGATTTTTTCCTTTGAAAAACATATTATTTATAGAGGCCCAAAGGTGGGCTGAGCATTACTAAAATTAACTGTTGGGCTTTTATAGCGAACAGAAATTATTTGGGTAATGTCAAAACAAAGTCAGAACATAATTTGACAAATATGTCCAGTTGATGCTCCTGAAATGCCCGCCTCCTATTACGGGAATCAAATCGTTACTACTTGTGAGCAGGTCTATGGAAACACAGACCGTTGTAAGCTATTAATTAGGATTTAACTCCTAAAAATCCGCTGAAATCTAGCTTCACAAAAGCCTATCTAAGGACTAATTCAAGAATCTTATTTATATTCTTGCAAATTAAACTCGCTATGAAAAAGCTTTACCCAATTATCATTTTTCTTGTTGCATTTACTTTTTCTTCTCAAGCTCAAGACAAGCACTATTTTCAGAAAGAATTCTCTAAAATGGAATTCGCCAAAAGGAGAAATAGGATCTATGATGAAATCGGAAACAATGCCATCGCTGTGATTCAAGGAGCAAGTGGAATTCCGGGATTTAGCGTATTCCGACAGTCCAATAACTTTTTCTATCTCACTGGCCTGGAAACAGCTCGTTCTTACCTGATCATTAACGGTAGAAACAAGCGATCTACCCTATACCTTCCACATCGAGATGAGGGAATGGAAAGCAATCAGGGCAAGGTCTTATCTGCTGAGGATGCTGAGTTGGTTAAAGAACTTACAGGAATAGATCAGGTGAAAGGCATTGAGTTTTTATCTACTGATCTAGTTGGATCAGGATTAATCAAACCTCCGGGACCGGTGCTTTATACGGAATTTAGCCCGGCAGAAATAGGTAATGATAGTCGTGACGAAATTCTTTTTGGACAAGCACGAAATGCTGCGGATCCATGGGACGGAGGCACTACCCGAGAAGCTGAATTTATAGCTAAACTGAGTGGTCGATTCCCTCAATTTGAAATCCGTGATCTCACACCAATGCTCGATGCCATGCGCTTAATCAAGAGTGCCGAAGAAATCGCAGTGATCAAAAAAGCAACCAACATTGCTGGATTGGCAATTATTGAGGCAATGAGATCCACCAAGCCTGGTGTGTATGAATATCAATTAGATGCTGCCGCGAAATACATTTTCTATATGTATGGGGCACAGGGCGATGGCTATCCATCGATCATAGGAGGAGGAACTAATGCTTATATGGGACATTATTTCCATAAGACAGATCCACTAAAAGATGGAGATTTGGTACTAATGGACTATGCCCCGGACTATGAATTTTATACCAGTGATGTCACAAGAATCTGGCCCGTCAATGGAAAATTCAGCGAAGCGCAGAAGCAGCTATACAATTTCATTGTGGCTTATAGAGATGCACTTTTCAAGTACATCAAACCCGGTGTCACTGCCGATGATGTCTTAGACAATGCTGCTGCCGACATGAAGGAATATCTAAAGGATAAAAGCTTTGTGAAAGAAAGCCATTTGAAAGCCGTGCAGGATGGATTGAAATTTCGGGGGCATTTCCAGCATCCCGTGGGAATGGCTGTTCATGATGTGGGCAGGGTACGAGGAATTCCATTGGAAGCTGGAATGGTTTTCACCATTGATCCAATGATCTGGTTGCATGAAGAGCGACTCTATATCCGAATCGAGGATGTGGCTTTGGTGACTGAAAATGGAGTGGAAAATCTAAGCAGTTTCGTTCCTTCGACTTTAGAAGATGTGGAAGCCACTATTAAGGAAAAAGGGCTGATCGAATTTAGACCTGCCATCGACATCAGTTTTATTAAAGACTAATTAAATCTTCAACACTTTTTTAAAAAATTACAATGAAAAATTGGTTAATCACGCTACTCACAATATTGGCTCACAGCAGCTTTGCTTTCACAGATACTTATCCCAAAAACCCTAAGATTGATGTGCTGAACTATCAGTTCAAAATCGAGCTTTCGGACGATACGGATGAAATCAAATGTGAAGTAACCATCGATCTCCGATACCTTGGCGATGGAATTGAAAGTCTAAGATTGGATTTGGTTAAAGCATCCGAAGCCTTAGAAAATAAAGGGATGACCGTTAGCACGATTTTATCTAATGGAAAAGCGCTGGACTATAGTCATGAAGGGGATGAGCTGAAGATTAAGCTTCCGACCTCCTCAAAACTCAATCAACGAGCTAAATACACGATCATGTATTCCGGTGTACCTGCATCAGGCCTTAAGATTGCAGATAACAAATATGGAGATCGAACTTTCTTTAGCGACAACTGGCCTGATAAGGGTAGAAATTGGCTTTCGGTAATCGATCATCCTTACGATAAAGCAACCTCTGAATTTGAAGTGGAGGCACCTGCTCACTATCAGGTAGTTTCCAACGGTCTTAAAATTGAAGAAACAGACTTGGCAAATGGTAACCGCCTGACGCATTGGAAGCAATCGGTGCCGATTGCATCTTGGTTATATACGCTCGGTGTGGCACGTTTTGCAGTTCAGGAAGTTGATCAGTTTGATCATAAGTCAATCCAAACTTGGGTCTATTATCAAGATCGAGAAAAAGGATTTTATGATTTCGCTGAGCCAACGAAAAAGGTATTGGAGTTTTACAGCGATTATATAGGCCCATTTTCCTACGAGAAATTGGCCAATATCCAATCCAATAGTGTAAGCGGCGGGATGGAATCGGCCTCTGCCATTTTTTACAGTGAAAATTCAGTAGTAGGAGACCGAAATGAGCGCTGGCGAAATGTGGTGATCCATGAGATTGCGCATCAATGGTTTGGTAATTCAGTGACCGAGTATGATTGGGATGATGTCTGGTTAAGTGAAGGCTTTGCCACTTATTTTACCTTGCTTTTTATCGAACATGAATATGGGCATGATGCTTTTATGGAAGGCTTGGCTGCTAGCAAAAAGAGAGTAGCTGATTTCCATGAAAAAAATCCGGATTATAGAATTGTCCATGATAATCTCAGGGACATGGAAAAGGTGGTCAGCTCCCAAACGTACCAAAAAGGAAGCTGGACCTTGCATATGCTGAGAGGTCTGATGGGAACGGAGAACTTCTGGAATGGAATCCGATCTTATTACGCCAAGTACCAAAATCTAAATGCCAGCACAGCTGATTTTCGAAGAGAAATGGAAGAAGCTTCGGGTCTTGATTTAAGGAAGTTTTTTGAACAATGGCTATACAAGCCAGGGGCTTTAGTCATTGAAGGGCTTTGGACCTACGATGCCAAAAACAAGGAGGTCAAAATCACCTTGAATCAGGTTCAACAAGACGGGAGTTTATTCGAAATGCCATTGGAAGTTGAGCTTCATTTCAAAGATGAAAAATCTCGGATTGAATTGCTCCCTGTAAATGACAGGAGTAATGTGTTTACGCTGAAAGTAGCTTCAGAACCTGAGGAGATCATCTTGGATCCAACTAATTGGGTGTTGATGGATGCTAGTTTGAAGAGAAATAAGTAGTATTTTTTTTTTCTCCAAGGAGGAAAAAAGATAGTTACATAGCTTCTCATCATAAAATAGCATCAGACCTTCGTACCGTAGAAAAAGCGCTGAAGGAATGAAATAGTCAACCATTGGTGAAGTCCCGAGTTAATTGGAAACAACTGGTTTTTAATTTTGGAGTAGCTAATTTCTATCTAAAATTGATCAAGCCCCAAAACGAAGAGTTAATTTTTGAAAGTTCTCTTTTCTAAGAAAATGAAGGTTCTTATCAGCACTCAATTCTCCAGTGATCAGAAACGTGAATATTGGAATTGGTAGGGTGTATAATCACAAAAATCTTTAATTTGGAACATTCATCAATTGAATTTTAATAAAATTAGTTTGAAGTCAATTATTTAACCTATGAAAACCCTTCGAATTTTTGTCGCCTCCTCCAGCGAACTTATTGATGATAGAGAGAAGTTTGAGCTATTTATCGGAAGGCGAAATAATCTTTTAAGTAAAAAAGGTATTCGGCTAGAAGTAGTTTTGTGGGAATTTTTTCAGGATTCTATTTCATCGACTCGTCTGCAGGATGAATACAATGACGCGATCCGAAAAAGTGATTTCGTCGTGTGCCTGTTTTTCACCAAAGTAGGGATGTACACTGCTGAGGAATTTAACATCGCATACGAAATCTTCAAAGCGCAAGGCAAGCCTAGAATCTGGACTTATTTCAAAAACGTGCCTGTAGATCAAGCTTCGATAGTAGAAGCAGATATCAAATCCTTATTTGAATTTAAGAAAAAACTTAAGGATTTGGGACACTTTTTCACCCAATATACTTCCACAGAGGATCTCCTGATGCAGTATGGAAGTCAATTGGATTTCATCATGCATGAATATGAAGGCAATTCAGATCCTCAAACTTCTTCTTCAGGACATGCTGAAATCGAAAAGCAAGCTCCTGAAATCATTGAAAACACCTTCAATCAGGTGCTCACTCCTAGATTAATCAATGCGATAAGTCAATATAACAAGAAAGCAGCTAGCTTTTTGGCAGCTAATCCGGACTGGTCCGAAAGGGAAGAACTGGTCCAATTGGCCAAACGATTAATCATCAGCGAGTATGTGGGGGTAATTGGGAGTCAGATTAGAAAGTTGATGGCTATTGGGGCACTGACTTTTTCTGAAAGCAAGATGCAGGGATACTTGGAAAACTGTCAGTTTGCGGCCAAAAGAAGTCTTCAGCTGATTTGCTATGCATTGATATCTACCCTCTGGGATCATCAACTGGTTTCTAAAAAGGAATTTTCTGCAGCACAAAGGGAGGTATTAGCCAAGTTTTTCAGAAATGCGGCAGAGGAAGATATTCTCGCTTTCGCAGAACTGTTGAAGCATCTGTTGGAAATATTTTCTGAAAATAAACTCGAATTCCTTATTTCTGAAGCAATGGATTTGCTTCCAAAACTTCAAGAAGGGAGCGATTTCCTTAGTGCTTGTCAAAAATTGAACGACTTATCCCCTGTGCTAAAAGATGGCACCTTCCAACTCAGCGATTGTGAGGAAGCAGAGAAGGCAGTTACACTTGTGTTGGAAGAACTTAGTTTTTTAGCGCAGTATCGAATGATTTCCATCAATGAGATCGATTACAATCAACAGCGAAATGATCAAAAAGGTCTCTATCTCCATAATTATACCTTACTCGTAGGCGAAAAAACGACTAATTCGGAAAGCCAAAGCAATGTGAGGCATGAGTCATCTCCGGTGATCTCACATGCAGTGATTATTTTCAAGGATAACTACCGAAAGAATATCAACTTGGATCCATTTATCATTGATATCAATGGGCTGAAGTTGGAAGGGGGATCGAAAATCTGTTTTTATTCCCATGCCAATACTTTCGAGGATAAGGACCTCAACTATATCTTCATAGAAGATAATAGATGGCAATCAGTCTCGAAAACAAGCAACCCAAAGCCTGATGGAACCAAGCTAAACGAACTGAATACTTGGCTGTCTAAGAAACCCAATCGAATCGATATGAACCTTGACAAGGTCTATTGCCTCTTTTTCGAAGCCAAAAAAGTCTTGACTGGAATAGAAGAACAAGTCGAGGAAGATTCATTTTAATTTTTGATCCCAAATTTACTTACCTCATGATAAAGTATCCTTTCAAATTTCTTGATTCCTATCAGCGAGAAGATCGAGGAGTGTTTTTTGGGCGCGACGAGGAGATCAATGCGCTGTACGAAATGGTCTTTCAGTCTGCGGTGGTGCTGGTGTATGGTGCATCCGGAACTGGTAAAACGAG
>JAFMBQ010000128.1 GCA_017858365.1 Algoriphagus sp.
GAAGAAGAGCAATTAAAGTTGAGTGGATGGAGAAAACTTAAAAATAAAAAAGCCCTGAATCTTTCGAATCAGGGCTTTAAGTTGGTCTACCAGGGCTCGAACCTGGACTCTTCTGAACCAAAATCAGACGTGTTGCCAGTTACACCATAAGCCAGTTTTCTTTAAATTACCTGTGGGGTATCTCTTAAAGTGTCACAAATGTAGAATCTTGCTTCTTTTTTTCCAAACCAAGGTTTAAAGTTTTTCTAATAATTCAATAAAAGCCTTGAGATCAGCAAGAAAAAAATCCCGATTCTTTTTATAGGATGAAGGTTCTCCGCCTTGAAAGGGATTTGTGCTCACATAATTTAGTTATGAATAATAGAATTCAATAAATTTTTTTAAAAAAAGAATTTCTCCTCTCTGGGCAATATAATACGTTACTAAACACTTGAATTTTTAGTTTTTTTAATTTTAAATCCCATAATCATTTGATATTCAATGACTAAAATTAATGAGCAGGGAGTAAAATGAAAGCATTTGACTTGTTTACAAATAAAGTGATCATCCAGCTCAAATTGTAGCTATGAAAAATTCACCATTCATCATTGCAGTTTTATTGTTGATAGGCGGAGCTATCGAAGTGTTTAACAAAAGTGTTGCAGGACGTATTCATATTTTATTTTTGTGAGCAGGTCTTGCCATAACTTTCGAATTGATAAAATTCTGAATGAAAAGATGGGAAAATTTTTAATTTAAAAACCTCATTTTTATTTCCCGCAATCGATTGAATATTGTTATTGTGTTAATTTATAGCTTGTTAGATTGTATTATCGAGAATAATTTATGAGTTTTGCTGAGAAATCAGTAATTAAACTACCAAACGTTTGAAATTATGCAAGTAGAAAAATTAGAGAAAATGCTTCCTGAGGCGGTTCAAAAATTAGAAAAGGTAAAAGGTGGAGAGACTTTAGCTGCTGAGTTGTCTTGGTGCTGGGTGAGCTTCCAGAATGATCAAAACCCTGCTGGAGTAATCCAAAAGGGATTAGAAGCTATAGAATTGTTTAAAGAAGCAAGAGAGAAGAACAGCAAGGCTGTGTCTAAGAAATTGATCGAATCACTTGAGAAAGCATTGAATTAATCTCAAAGTAAAGTGCATAAAAAAACCCGATCTAGTCGGGTTTTTTTATGTTTGAATAGCACTGAATTATTCAGCTACTACTACGAATTTCGCTTTGGTTTTCACTTCTCTGTGAAGATCAACATCAGCTACAAAATCACCTGCTCCATCTACTGGAGTATTGATAGAGATTTTTTTACGATCGACATCGATTCCTTGTGTAGCAAGCGCATCAGCAATTTGTAAGGTTGTTACCTTGCCGAAGATCTTACCTGATTCACCAATTTTAGCTTTGATCTCTAAAGTGAGAGTTTCAATTTTAGCCGCGATATTTTCAGCCTCAGTTTTGATTTTCTCTGCTTTGTGAGCTGCTTGCTTGATGTTTTCTGCAAGGATTTTCTTATTCGAACCTGTTGCTAAAACTGCAAATCCCTGAGGGATAAGATAGTTTCTTCCGTAACCTGGTTTTACGTCTACCAAGTCATTTTTATAACCAAGACCTTTGATGTCTGTTCTTAGAATGATTTCCATTTGTAATGTTCTTTTGTGATTGGACGATACAAGAAATTATTTCAACCCATCGGTTACGAATGGCAACAAAGCCAAATGTCTTGCTTTTTTGATGGCCTGAGCCACTTTTTTCTGAAACTTTGCAGAGTTACCAGTTAATCTTCTTGGAAGAATTTTACCCTGTTCGTTTACAAACTTCAACAAGAAATTAGGATCCTTGTAGTCGATGTATTTGATGCCGTGCTTCTTGAATCGGCAATACTTCTTTCTGATTTCGCCTCTATTGATTGGCTCGTTTACTAGTGTCATTTCGCAGCTTCCTCCTTAACTTCGACTTTTTTGTTGAACTCTCCTTTTCTTCTTCTTTCGGCGTAAACAATTGAATGTTTGTCCAAAACAGTAGTCAAGAATCTCATTACCTTCTCATCTCGTCTAAATTCTAATTCGAACTTGCGGATGATGGTGGGATCGGCCTTGTACTCAACCATGATGTAGAAACCAGTCGTCTTCTTTTGGATGGTGTAAGCCATTTTCTTGAGACCCCAATTTTCAACATTTACAACATCTGCCCCCTCTTCTTTTAACAAGTTTACAAACTTGTCGACGGTATCCTTCATCTGAACATCAGACAAAACGGGAGTTAAAATGAATACCGTCTCATAATTTCTTTGGAACATCTTATAATGTGTTTAAGAATTTGAATAAACAGATCGCAAAAGTAGAAGAAACTAAGCTGTTTTCCAAATATTTCCCTAAATCTAGACGTGGGAAGGCAAAATAAAACCTCCCGAAGGAGGCTTTATTTATTTAACTGTAAAACTTTTGGAGCCAATTTGATAATTATCAAGATAGATTTTCACTACGTGTTCGCCAGAAATGTAGTCTGACCCCTTTTCGTAATAGAAAGTTAATTCCTGACCTGAGTTATCAAAAATCATATTTTGTTTTACAGTATAAAACTGTTCACCACCATTAAGCATAAAAGTTCCTGATCCTTTTGCCACATCAAATATTGGTTGTGAATTTGGTCCAAGAACTTGGACATAAACATTTCTAGGGCCTTTTTCTGCGACCTTATTGTCAGCAATATTGAAGCTCACTTTGATACGCTCTATAAATCGGTTTCTGAAGTCTTTGGTGGTTTCCACTCGCTCTTTTCCTTTCGAGTTTACTGCTGCAATACTGATGTTTTCAGCCTTGAGCATTGAGGCTACAGTTACTTTTGCTTGCAGACTCTCTTTTTGGATGTTCAATTCAGCTACCTCTTCTTCTATTTCTGCTTGCGTAGTCCGTAGATCTTGATTCTCAGAGAAAAGCTGCTGGTTAGCTGCTCTCAGTTCTAAGATCTCTCGATCTTTCTCTTCAATTAGATTATTTGAGCTAATAATTTTTGCATTCAATGCATTGATTTCAGAAGCTGATCTCTGCCGAGACGAATTTCGCTCAGCTACCAATTGATTCTTTACCTCTTCGAGGGCTTTAATGTCACCGCCAAGTTTTTCGATTTCTTGAATTCTGAGATCCAACTGATAAGTCACAGAATCTAATCGCTTATTTAGCTCATTATTTTCAGTGGAAAGAATCAGGATTTCTTCAGATTTTTTAGTTCTATCTACAAAGTCAGTGTACAATTTTATTCCACTGATTATAACTAGTAGGACTAGGACAATGATGATAATATTTTTGCCTTGGTCTTTCTTTTGTGCTGGAATTTTTTCAAATTCTGAGTTCATAACAAATTAATTTGGTAGGGATTATGATGATTTTAGATGAGAGCTATTGGTCCGATCGATACAAGACAGGTAGGACCGGTTGGAATATTGGCTTTGCATCCCAAACTATCCTGCAATATTTAGACCAAATTGAAAATAAGGGCCTTGAGATGCTTTTTCCCGGGGCTGGGAACGCTTATGAGGTAGAATCTGCTATAAAATTGGGGTTTAGCTCCGCTCATTTGCTTGACTATGTGGAAGAGCCAATCCGAGATTTCAGTCTAAGGAATCCGGATTTTCCAAAATCATTTATTCATCTTGAGAATTTTTTTGAGCATGAGGGTAAATATGACCTGATCATCGAGCAAACCTTTTTTTGTGCCCTCGATCCAAAGATGCGAAGTGATTACATGCTTAAAATGAAGTTACTCTTGAGGCCTGGAGCCAAGCTCGTGGGAGTTTTATTTAATCGAAAATTTGATTTTCCAGGTCCTCCTTTCGGTGGATCAAAGCAAGAATATCAGGAATTGTTTGAGCAGCATTTTGAAATAGAGATTTTAGCTCCCTGTTACAATTCTATTCCTGAAAGACTTGGCTCAGAGTTGTTTTTCATTTTGAAAAACTCAAAAATCTAATACATAGTGTTCTTTTTGTCCTGGAAATTCAAAGAATAAAATACCTACCTCATAGAAGTCCAAGCTCAATCTAACTTGCGGTAATTCAATAATTTCATTCCAAGCTGATTTCATTTGTAGCGACCAATGAATGTCTCCAATGGCGATTATGGATCCTGAGTGAACTTTTTTAAGTAATAAGTTGAATGAACTAAGTGTACTAGAATAGGTGTGATTTGCATCAATAAAGGCAAAATCTACAAGATCAATTTTAGACAAGTATTCGGGAACAGTATCTGATATATTTCCGACGACAATTTTCACGTTGGATTCAGTGAGATTTGAAGATGCGATTCGAGCAAGTTCTTTGGCACCTTCAAATGTAGCAAGGCATCCGTTGGTCTCTCTTGCTAGATACTTAGTGTTTAACCCTACACAGGTGCCCAGTTCGATTACCTGTACAGCTGGAGTGAGACTACAGAAGTACTGGAGGAGTTGAGATATTTTACGGCTACTGGTACTATATTCTGTGATAGCTGAGACTTTTCTTTTTCGAGTATTTACCTTCTTGGAACCTGCCCCGAGATCTAAGACCTCAATGACTTCATCTGAATCTAGAAGTGATTTTCGACATTCTTCAATGTCTAAGTCAAGATGATTTTTCGCTGAAATGAAATCGAATAATTCCCTGTAAGTTTTGAATAATAAGGGGGAATGAATTGAGAATTTATCCTCTTTTTTAAGCCAATAATTAAAAAATGACCAAAGTGGGAATAAACGATTAACCAAATTAATTATGGAAAATATTTGCTATCATCTGGAATTCCGGGACTTTTACTTCGAAGCTTTTTCCGTTATGAATACGTTCCATAAAATAGACTCCGTGCATTTTTCCCAAACCAGATTTAAGATTACACCCAGAAACGTAACTATGTGATTCACCTGGCTCTAAAACAGGCTGTTGGCCCACCACTCCATCACCTTCTATTATTTTGTGACTCTCTGCAGCATCAAAAATCTCCCATTTACGCCGTAAAAGTTGAATGGTTTGGGTGCTTTTGTTTTCAATTGTTACCTTGTAAGTGAAAACATAATGATGCTGGTGAGGGCTAGAAAATTCTGCCTGATAAGTAACATCGACACTTACTTGGACTCCTTCAGTAACAGCTGATACCATTATTTTTGTAGGTTAAAAACACAAATATACAATTTCAAATAGAAAACTCAACAAATTAAATGAACGTAAAGATTGAACCGTCCTGGAAACAGGCTTTGGATCACAAATTTAAAGAAAAAATCTTCAATGCGTTAGTTGATTTTATCAAAGACGAATATCAAACGCAAATGGTTTTTCCTGCTGGTAAAGATATTTTCAATGCCTTTAATTTCTGTCCACTGAATCAGGTGAAAGTGGTCATACTAGGCCAAGATCCTTACCATGGTCCTGGACAAGCCCATGGGTTATCCTTTTCAGTTAAACCTGGAATTCCATTTCCTCCCAGTTTGCTTAATATTTTCAAAGAAATCAAGACAGATCTTTCCATTGATATGCCACCCAATGGAGATTTAACCCGCTGGGCAAATCAAGGTGTGTTTTTGCTAAATGCAACGCTCACTGTTCGGGCACATGAGGCAGGCTCTCATCAGGGAAAAGGTTGGGAAGAATTCACAGATGAAGTCATCCGGGTGATTGATTGCACTCAGTCAAATGTCGTTTTTATGCTTTGGGGAAGCTTCGCCCAAAAGAAATCAGGACTAATTGACTCCTCAAAGCATTTGATTCTGAAGGCTCCTCATCCTAGTCCATTAAGTTCTTACAGAGGGTTCTTTGGAGCAAAACACTTTTCAAAAGCAAATGAATATTTGATCTCAATTGGTAAAACACCAATAGCTTGGTAAAAAAGAAGCCTCGGGATTTCCCGAGGCCTTTACTGTTATTCGATTCCTTTAAAGAATCTATTCCATCTAATTTTGTTGAACATGGACTCATATTTATCGAGTGACAGCCACAGAAACCATGCCTTCCCAACGATATGATCTTCTGGTACAAATCCCCAATAACGAGAATCCAATGAATCATGACGATTATCTCCCATCATGAAATAATAATCTTGCTTGAATGTGTAGCTTTCAGCCTTTACTCCATCAATGAAGAGTTGACCTTCCTTCATTTCTACGTTTTCTAAACCTTCATAGTGCTCTATGGCGGATCCATACTTCACCACATTTTCATTTGTTAGCTCAATGGTCCACCCTTTTGCAGGTATTTTCAAAGGACCATAATTGTCTCTATTCCAACCCATAAGTAGACCGTCTGGGAATATGCCCTCTTCGCCGCCATTCGCCTGAATCCGCTTAGTGACTGAAGTGACAACTGGAGAAGCTTCAAGACGCTGAATGACTTCGTCAGTAGCTCCAAATACCACATAGCCAGATCCGTTGGTGAATGTTCCGAAGCTTTCCTGATTGATCCCGTACTCTTTGAAGAATTCGGTATTAAGCGGTCTGTTCGTAATGACATCGTATGAATACTGCATTTCTTCAGGCTTAAAAGCTGGTTCCCCATTTACCAAAAGATCTCCCATTTTGACATCAATCACATCACCGGCGATTCCCACGGCTCGCTTAATATAGTTAGTCTTTAAGTCTGGCGGATATTGAAATTCCGTAGGGAAATTAAATACCACCACATCATTACGCTCCACATCTGAGAAACCTGGAAGTCGATAATATGGGAGTTGAATCGCATCATTGTAGGAAGGGATTTCGGTGCCCCAAATTTTCTGATGGGTAAGAGGCATCTGAATCACAGTCCTAGGAATTCTGGTTCCGTAATGCATTTTACTTACAAAAAGGAAATCTCCAACAAGGAGAGACTTTTCCATAGATGCCGTTGGGATCGTAAAAGGCTCCAGAAGCAACCATCGGATCAAACTAG
Source organism: Algoriphagus sp. (assembly GCA_017858365.1). Classification (GTDB taxonomy): domain Bacteria; phylum Bacteroidota; class Bacteroidia; order Cytophagales; family Cyclobacteriaceae; genus Algoriphagus. The sequence continues at coordinate 6,874 of JAFMBQ010000128.1, forward strand.
CCGCTACAACAGCAAAAACTAGTGCATCTGCCCATTCTCGGACAGCAGATTTTTTCATTTTTGATTTACTCATGATTACTTAAATGTTCAGAAAGATAGAAAATCATCCATAGAAAGTACGCCCTTCTTTCCTTGGATCCACTCGGCTACTAGAATTGCTCCCATTGCAAAACCTTCTCTGCTATGAGCGGTGTGCGTAATTTCAATAGAATCAACGGCGGAAGAATAATTTATGCTGTGAGTTCCAGGGGCTGGGTCGATTCGTTTGGACAAGATAGGTAAACTACTCACATCTTCCTTTTTAGCTTTTCCTAAATGCCAGTTTGAAAAGATGGAGTGCGAAGCAATAATCCCTTCAGCAAGTGTAATAGCAGTTCCTGAGGGAGCGTCTTTTTTCTCAGTATGATGAATCTCCTCGATTGCTACCTCATAGCCGGAAGTTTCATTCATTAGTTTTGCCAAATACTGGTTTACTTTGAAGAAAATATTTACTCCAATACTATAATTAGAAGCGTAGAAAAAGGCCCCGTTCTTCTCGATTGCCAGTAGGTCTAGCTCTGGCTTGTGTGCCAACCATCCAGTGGTGCCAGAAAGTATGGGAATGCCTTTGTCAATGGCCCATTTAATATTTGAAACAGCTGCTTCAGGCTGGCTAAATTCTATGGCTACGTCTACTAACTCTGGATTGATTAGATCTAAATCGCTTACGTTGTCAATGGTGATTTTACCGACCAATTTATGGCCTCGCTCCTCTGCGAGTCTGCCAATGAGTTGGCCCATTTTTCCATAGCCTAATAGTAGTATTCTCATTATTTAAATTTCAATTTTATAGCGAAACCCAGGGAATTGTTGCTTGCTGAAAAGTTTTCAATTTTGGGCTCAATTCCTAAAGATAAATCGTCCGAAATATCAAAGCCTGAGAGATGAGCATCCACGTTGGCATCAATAATATTGAGCGCATAGATTGCTGCTAGAAGTATATAGTTAAGATCTCGGTTTCCTCTCCAATAATCTATATTTCGGACCAGTGCATCTCTGTTTAGCGTAGGGAAGTCGGTAGGATCTCCGTTATCACTGGCTATCAGAGCCTCTTTGAATACTTGATATCTTGAATTATTGAATCCGATAAAGTAAATGTCAGTGATTAGCCCTGCGTAGATGATTGGAACCTTCCAAGATTTCCCGTTGTAAACTTGTCCTGCGCCTGGAAGCATAGCTGATAAAATAGTGGCTTTTCTAGGGTTTTTAGGAAGGGTTGAGTAATCTGCTTTTTCCTGTTTCTCTTTTCTAGTACTGTCAGCTTGCTGAGCAATGCTATTTTGAGAAGAAAAGAAAAGGAAAAAAACCAATGTGACCAAAGGGATTAGAAATGGTTTGAATGCGTTTACAGCTGCAGGTTTCAAAATCAAATAATTTCCAATATTTCCAATATTCGATTCAAATCAGAAGTAGAGTTGAAAGGGATTTTGATCTCCCCCTTGTTTTTTGGATTAGCTTTTAGTGAAACTTTTGTCCCGAAGTGGGAAGCTAATTTTTGCTGAAGTTTATTGATCTCATACTTTTTGACCGGGTCTAGTTCAGAGGTATTTTTCACCTCATGTTGTCCTTCGTTCAATGCTTTCACCAGAGCCTCTACCTTTCGGACGCTTAATTCCTCTGTAAGTGCTTTGTTGAAAATGGCAAGTTGCTTATCAATATCTTCTACATTGATCAATGCTCTCGCATGACCCATGGATAGCTTTTGATCTCTGATTGCAGCCTGGATAGTTGGGGGTAGCTTCAGTAGTCTCAAATAATTATTGACAGTAGTTCGATTTTTCCCAACTCGATCCCCAAGCTCTTCTTGCTTAAGATCACATTCAGCAAGTAGCCGCTGATAAGATTGTGCAATTTCTAATGCATTTAGATTTTCCCGTTGGATATTCTCAATCAGCGCCATTTCCAGCATTTGCTGATCATTGGCAGTTCTGACATAAGCTGGAATCTGAGTTAGTCCAGCGATTTTGGAAGCTTGAAATCTTCGTTCACCTGAGATCAGCTGGTACTCATCTGTATCAATTTTCCGTACTGTAATTGGCTGAATAATCCCTTGTACTTTAATCGATTCAGACAATTCAAGAAGTGCCTCTTTATCAAAATATACTCTAGGTTGAAAAGGATTGACTTGAATCTGAGAAAGTTTAATTTCAAAAATCCCAGCTTTTACCACTTCAGGTAAAATTTCTTCAGGTTTATGCTTTGCAGGACTATCTTCAAGCAACGCACCTAAGCCTCTACCGAGTACACTTTTTTTCTTTTTGGGTTGTTGATCTGCCATAGTTAGTTCATCACTTTTGAAAGGCCATTGCGCTCAGCAATTTCTCCGGCCAAATTCATGTAGGCAATAGCGCCTTTTCCATCCGCATCAAAAGCGATGGCGGGTAAACCAAAACTCGGAGCTTCACTCAATCTTACATTTCGAGGAATGATGGTATCGAAAACCATATTCTTGAAGTGAACTTGTACTTCCTCGACCACTTGATTGGAAAGTCTAAGACGTACATCGTACATCGTCAACAAAATACCTTCGATCTCAAGATTTGGATTTAGTCTAGTCTGAATAATTTTAATTGTATTCAACAACTTCCCTAATCCTTCTAATGCAAAATATTCACATTGTACAGGAATGATTACAGAATCAGCTGCAGTCAATGCATTGATTGTGATTAGTCCCAGTGAAGGAGAGCAGTCAATAATGATGAAATCGTAATCAGCAGTTAAGTCCTTGATTACATCCTTCATCTTTTCTTCACGATTTTCCATGTTGATCATTTCCACCTCAGCACCGACTAGATCGATGTGGGAGGGAACCAAGTCTAATTTACCTATGGAAGTGCTCGTAATAATCTCCCTCACATCGATCCCGTCCACCATGCATTCGTAGATGCTGGTTTTGATTTCCTTAGGATCTTGTCCTAGTCCCGAAGTAGTATTAGCCTGTGGGTCAGCATCAATAATTAAAGTCTTGAACTCTAAGACGGCCAAACTTGCTGCTAAATTCATCGCTGTAGTAGTCTTTCCTACACCGCCTTTTTGATTAGCAATTGCAATGATTTTTCCCATGTTGGTTTAATTTGAGATTTTGAATTCAATATTAAGCAAAATCAGCGCTTTTATGGCTTATTTCCATTTTTTTTTCCCGTTGGCAAATAGCTGAAATAGCACTTTTCCAATAGGGGAATGAGGGCTATTTGCTTTGATAGCAAGCTTTTGTCTCTGATTCAGCTTA
>JAFMBQ010000129.1 GCA_017858365.1 Algoriphagus sp.
CAGATACTGGTTACAATTTGAATGAAGAACAAGAAAGCCGTATGGCCACCCTGCATACTTACAATGAGGAGGGGAAACTGATCAAAGCGCCAAGACAAACACCGACTTCAGGAAATACCGTTTTTGCTGGTGCAAATGCCTTGTTCAGCACTGCTCCCGATTATGCCAAATTTGCACAAATGTTACTCAACGGCGGTGAATGGAATGGAAAACAATACCTCAGCCCCAAGACTATTGAAATCATGACTTTGGATCAGACAAATGGACTTTATAAAGCCCCTGGCCAAGGTTTTGGATTTGGATTTGGGGTGATGACAGATGTAGCTGATGCAAAATCATTAGGCTCTGCAGGTACCTACTATTGGAGTGGTGCTTATTGCACTTACTTCTTTATAGACCCAAAGGAGAATATGATTTCTATTATGATGACTCAAACGGCCCCTTTCAGCGGCTTCTACGATCAAAAAATGCGACAAATGGTTTATCAGGCGATTGAGTAGAATTAGGAGGTGAGAGATTAAGAGATATGAGAACCAAGAATCAAGATATTAGTATCAATATCAAGTAGTTAGAATCAAGTTACTGGAGAGGCCATTTGGGATTTGAGTTTCCAATGGCCTTTTCTAGTTTCATTTAAAATCAGCAAGACCAAGGCCCAAAAATCTTTCCTACTCCCACCCAGCGACGATTGGCCAATATTTTCATACAAGCTTTGCTTACCATCTCAAGTCTTTCTTAGAGGAATAAAAAAAACCTGAATTTTTTTCAGGTTCTTTCAATTTATCGCCAAGCTCGTCTAACTGAATCACTAGCCAAAAAGCCCAATTTAATTCGATTATAATCATGACTCTAGATTCTAACGTCTTGATTCTAGCGTCTTGCTACTAACATCTAATTACGGTATCCACTTATTCGCTCCGAAATTCGGCTTTCTCTTTTCCAAAAAAGCATTTCTACCTTCTTTGGCTTCCTCAGTGCCATAGGCCAATCGTGTAGCTTCTCCTGCAAAAACCTGCTGACCTACCATTCCGTCATCCGTCAGGTTCATCGCAAATTTCAACATTTTGATGGAAGTTGGGGATTTAGCCAAAATCTCCTGTGCCCACTCATAGGCAGTTGACTCCAATTCAGCATGAGGGATTACAGCATTCACCATTCCCATTTCATAGGCTTCCTGCGCAGAATAGTTTCTTCCCAAAAAGAAGATCTCACGAGCTTTCTTTTGCCCCACCATTTTTGCTAAATAAGCCGAACCATAACCACCATCAAAACTGGTTACATCTGCATCAGTTTGCTTGAAGATCGCATGCTCTTTACTCGCAAGTGTCAAGTCACAAACCACGTGAAGGCTATGTCCACCTCCTACTGCCCAGCCAGGAACCACCGCTATCACCACTTTGGGCATGAATCGAATGAGACGCTGGACTTCTAAGATATTCAACCGGTGATAGCCATCCTCCCCTACATACCCTTGATCGCCTCGAGCCTTTTGGTCGCCTCCAGAGCAAAATGCCCAGCCACCATCCTTTTTGGAAGGCCCTTCTCCTGTCAGTAAAATCACTCCGATTGAAGTATCTTCTTGGGCATTATAGAATGCATCATAGAGTTCTGAAGTGGTCTTTGGGCGAAAAGCATTTCTGATTTCTGGTCGATTGAAAGCTATTCGAGCAACTCCATTACATTTTTTATAAGTAATATCTTCGTATTCCTTTGCAGTGATCCAATTCATAATTCTTGAGTTGAGGCTAACTTGTAATTTTTGGCAAGATAACAGCCTTGCCTGAAATTTGTTGATCTACTAGTACCTTTGAAAAAGGATTTAGACTTTAGCATTCGGATGTTCCAGCTTCATTACCAAAATCGTATTTATTCTCACGCTCAGGATTTTCAAAACCCTGAAGAAACTATGCCTGATTTTGTCCAAGCAGCTTTTTCATTTTGCGAAGCTTGGCTTTCGGGAGAGGAGATTTATATTCAAGAGACTTCAGGATCGACTGGCAGCCCCAAAAAACTGAGCATCCATCGAAACCAGATGATCGCCAGTGCAGAAGCTACGGGGAGTTTTCTCCAGGCCTCGGCTAATTGGAAATTGCTTTGCTGCCTCAATCCAGCATACATCGCCGGAAAGATGATGTTGGTTCGCGCGATGGTTTGGAACTGTGAAATTGAATTAGTTGCTCCTCGTACCAATCCTTTTACTGAATCATTTTTTACTACTGAATATGATTTTGTTGCCATGGTACCCTTGCAAGTGGAAACTATATTGGAAGATCCAAGCTCCGCTGAATTGCTAAAGACTATCCAAAATCTAATCATTGGTGGTGCCCCTATAAGCCAAAAACTCCAGAAACAACTGGTTAATAAAAATATAAATGCTTTCCAGACATTTGGGATGACTGAGACAGCCTCGCATTTTGCGCTCGCAGAAATCACCGAAAAGGAATTAATTTATCAAGCGCTACCGGGAGTCCAGATAGGAATCAATTCACATCAATTACTTTGGGTCAGGTCTGCGATGTCCGGACCAGATCCTATCCAAACCAATGATGAAATAGATCTAGTCTCAGAAAATAGCTTCAGATGGTTGGGTAGATCGGATTTTGTCATCAATTCTGGTGGAGTCAAGCTCCATCCTGAACTTATCGAGCAAAAAGCAGAACTACAAATTCATCTTTTTTTCCCTGATGTCCCTTTCTTTTTCGGTAGCCTTCCAGACGATAGCCTCGGACAAAAATTGACACTTTTTTTAGAAACAGAATCCTCAAATGAAAAAAAGGCAAAAGATTTGAAGGATAGTTTGAAATCGAGTTTAGATCGATTTGAGGTTCCAAAAGAAATCGTGTTCAAAAAAAGATTTCATCGTACTTCAAATGGTAAACTTGATCGATTAAAAACGATAAATGAATTATGAAAATCATCTGCTTACTAATCCTTTTTGCATTTTCAAGTCTAGCTCAAACAGAAAGTGGTGAAATCAAATTGATTGTAAACGATACCAAAACTGATTCTGGAATGATCCGGATTTTGGTTTTCAATCAAGCTGAAGGCTTTCCAGAAGAGCCTAAAAAAGCCTTAAAGGCTCTCAGCATCCCTGTCAAAAACTCTTCAGCACAAACTACCATCAGAGGTTTGCCATCCGGAAACTATGCCATCTCAGTATTTCATGATGAAGATGAAGATGGCGTATTCAAAAAAAATAGCTTCGGATTACCTAAAGACAGCTATGGTTTTTCGAATAACCCGACTATATTTTTTGGTCCACCTAACTTTTCAAAATGTAAAATAGTGGTAAATAATAAACCCGTCTTGGTAGAGATCATCCTGAAATAATTGCTTTTCTATCCAGTCAAAATTCGATTAGCAGGTTAATTGACGCAAAAAAACTACTTTTGCGCAAAGTCAATCAAATGAATACCAACAGCAATGCGCTCACTGGATTAGTGATCGAGTACGATTCGGGCCTCGTCCCGGCACCCCACAGTCACGTTTTTCGCCTCCAACTAGATCTTGATTCTAACCCTTTCAAAGTGTCGTTGGACATGCATTATACCGATCGGGAAGATCTGACTGAAGATGAAATCTATGATGAGGGTTTCACTTTAAATGATGATTATACCTTCAAAGGAGAAATCGATACGGTTTGGAGTGGTGTTTTTTTCAAAGCTTATCAAGCCGCAAAATGGAGTGGAAAATCATTGACTGAAGCTGGGATCACCCTAACTCCAATCGAAGCCGGGAAAATGGGTAAAATAAAAGTTCCTGCTGATCAAGAAGCTTGGCTCATATTAGCTCAGGATCTGATTCAGGCCATATACGAAACCAATAAAAAAGAACTACCGCTGACTATTAAATATCGACTGGTCGAGAATGATTCAGCTAAGGATTGCTCCATCACGGTGAAGTTTAGTAATAGGGAAGTCCTGTTTATTGAGGGGTCGGAAACCCGGAATTTAAATTGGGATTATACGATTCAATTGATGAAAGTGATTTTCATGCCGGATTATAACTATGATATCGCTAAAGAGGAGCCTGGGAAGAAGCGCGGCAGTTATATCAATTGTGGAGATGGCTATTGGCATGAGCTAGGTAAAGGCGTAGAAAATATGGATGACTCTTTTGATGCAGTTGGAAAGATTCGTTCCGGATTCGAAGATCTTTTAAGCTAGTGAAATAAATCCTTGCAATTCTTAACCTGATTCTTTTAACTTTAAGTAGGTATAAATCAGGTTCTTTATGCAGAAAAATAAAATTTTTATTAGTTATCGCCAAAGTGATACTCAGAGTGAGGCGAGCCGACTCAAGGAAAATCTTGAAGATATCTTTGGTTCAGAAAACGTTTTTTTCGATATCGAAACGCTAGAGCCTGGGTTGAACTTTGCAGAAGCAATTGAAAAAACTATCCGACAAAGTGTAGTCGTTTTGGTTTTAATTGGGGATTCTTGGACTAAGGTAAAGGATGAGCAAGGAAATCTCAGGTTATTTAAAGAAGATGATTGGGTACGGAAAGAGGTAGCAATGGCGCTCTCTATGGTAGGTACAAGGGTCATTCCTGTCTTGGTCAAGGATGCAAAAAAACTTTCCTCCGATGAACTTCCTGATAATATCAAGTCCCTTGCCGATTACCAATGGGCGGAGCTAACTATCCCTAGATGGAGAAATGATGTGGAAAAATTGGCTAACTCCCTAGAAAAGATTATTCCTCCTGTTAAAAAAGAAGAGGAAAAGAAGAAATTATTCATTCCTCCCCCTCCCCCCGCAAAAAGCTGGTGGGCTAAGAATTACCTCTGGGTATTAGGGATTTTTGTGGTTTTATTAATAATTGCTTCGTTCGCTAATGAGGAAAACACAGATAATTACGTGGAACAAGATACTAGTCAAAACTTTGTCTCTGGAGAAGACTCTCAAATCACGGCTGCGATCGATGTTCATGGGAGTTGGGTTGTTTACTTTAATGGAGAATTAATCAGTACGTTCGTAATAAGTCAGTATCCCGATGGAATTGAGTTTTATGAGTATGATATTACTAATAAAAATGTAGGCAATGGCTCTGGTTTCTTGGACGGAAACCAATTAAACTTAGATTATTACTATCCTGAGGAAGATGTAACTGGGAAATTTTACCTTTCTACCAATAATGGTGGAGAATCTTGGGAAGGGAGAGCTTCATTCCCTACTGTTGAAGTAGATGCTAATATTAGTCTACGAAAATCTAACCCTTGATCCTCCTCAAATCAGCTTGGATATCTTTAATCATTTCGCCCAAGTCATCAAGACTTAGGGCTTTTTTCTTGTCTCCTGGGTTTGGAAAATCAGTACTGATAAAAGCTTTGGCTTCCCATACTTCTAAGACATCTTCTCCTTTGACCTCATAGGGCTTGTAGTGTTCATTGTCCGAAACCAAAAATAGCTTTCCGTTATCTGCTAAATAATTAAAAACACGCTTGTAGACGACTCCTTCAGTCTGAGTCACCAAGACATAAGTTCTTCCACTTTTGATTTGGTTCGGTTGATCGACATAGGAGCCAATCACGATGGTACCAGGAATCAAAGGCAACATCGAATCCCCAGCAAGTTCAAAAGCGCGATAAGTGGATTGTTGGGAGAGATTTGGCAAGTGAAATTGCGGCAACTGCTCCATGTACTCGGGATCAGCAAATCCGTTGAGATAGCCTGCTGAAGCTTTTTGACCTACTAGCGTAATATTTTCCTTATCATCTTGATTGGTGGCTATGGTGAGAATATTGATCCCACGTTTTTGTATTGCACGCCTGCCCTTATTTTCAATATCATGCTCCATCAATTCTTCCAGCCCAACTTCAAAGATCTCACAAAGCTTTTGCAAGGTGGCAAGTTTGGGTTCGGAGCGGGCATCCTCATAGGCAGAGATCATCGTTCGCTGTACATCCAATTGATCCGCAAGATCATTTTGGGTAATAGCTTTTTGCTTACGCAAAAATCGAAGGTTTGAAGCGAGGTAGTTCATGCTGAAAACAAATAGAAGTTGTGATCCTCTGAGGTTGGTGGGATCGGAAAGAAAGGGTTCAAATTCAACGAAGTCTGCTTTCTCCGCTCCATACGATTCTTAATCTCTTCGATAATCTCTCCAATCGGTTTGGGCTCATGGACCAGCAAATAACCATACTGAGGTTTTGCTTCATCTTCAATAAAAAATTTGACTTGACAATTTCCTGAAGCCAAAGTCTTGGTGGTGATGCTGATTTTCTCTTGAGTTTCCATATCCGTTCTGTTTACGTAAGCCAAGATAGAAATGTTGTTTTAATAAACATTACCTAGTGCTAAAAATTAACAATACTACTGACAGAATTTGTCAGAAAACAAAAAAATAAGCTTCAATCCAGAATTACAGGCTTTTGCAAAAAGGATTTCTAGTGGTGCAAAGTGTATCCTGTGACCTGATTTAATCTCAAATCGCTTAAAATAGCATGACTCCTTTTCAATACCCCTATCGACCGCTTAGCCAATTCCTTTTCTTATCGAAGATAATTACCCGTTCCTTTGTCTTGTTCGAAAGGAGAAATTTCGAAAGTTTACCTCAAACCTAAAGGTCATCAGACCAAATAATTACAATGAAATACAGTCTTGTACTTTTTCTTTTCTTTAGTTCTTTTCTTACCGGATTGACTCAAACCTATTCGATCAAAGGTAAAGTCATTGATGGAAGGTCAAAGGAAAGCATCCCGAATGCAACTATCTTATTGTTGAGTTTTTCTGATTCGATTCAGGTCGATGGGATGATTTCAGATCTTGATGGAAATTTTACACTCGATAATATTAAAGAGGGAGAATACCTGATGAAAGTACAGTATTTAGGATTTGAAAATCTCTTTCGAAACATTCAGCTGCAGGGGGACCTTGATCTTGGAAATCTGATGATTCGTGAGACTGCCACAGCTCTCGGCGAGGTGACCATCAGCGCGAGAAGATCCACTGGCACACAGAAAAGTGATACCACCCTCTATAATGCGGATGCTTTCAAGACTATGAAAGATGCCAGTGCACAGGTTTTGGTGGAAAAACTCCCAGGAGTATTAATGGTGGATGGAGCGCTTCAGGCTCAAGGAGAAAATATTACTCAGATTCTAGTAGATGGCAAACCTTTTTTTGGAGGAGATGTGAAGACCGCTTTGCAAAACTTACCCGCTGAAGTGATACTAAGTATCGAGATTTTCGATCAAAAAAGTGATCAAGCCTTATTGAGTGGGTTTGATGATGGAAACCGCCAGAAAACTATTAATATCATCACCAAGCCCAATCGCAGAAAAGGTCAATTTGGGAGAATAACCGGTGGCTACGGATCTGATGAACGCTACCTAGCTGGGGCGAGTATCAATGCATTCAACGAAGACCAACGAATCACTTTCACCGGCTTGACGAATAATATCAACTTGCTAGATTTCTCTAGTGATCCAAATGCCCAAGACAATTCTAATCCACAAAATGGAGTGGTTGACACCAATATTCTTGGATTGAACTTTTCAGATGAGTGGGGAGAAAAAGTGAAGATTTCAAGTAGCTATCTTTTCAGAAATCGAAAAAATGTCGGGATCGAGTCGCTTTATCGGGAATTTGTCACTAGCTCTCAAGAAGGTCAAACCTATGTTGAAAATAGTCGGGAGACCCGTACAAATCAGGATCACCGGTTTGACATGCGACTAGAATACCAAATTGATGCGAAAAACAGAATCATTTTTAGACCAAGGTTTTCAGCTGCTTTTGACAAGGAAAACTCCTCTTTTATCGGAGAGAGTGTCAACCTAGATGGCCCATTAAACCAAACAGCAAACACACGAACCGCAAACAATAAGGATTACGACATTTTTAATCGAATTTATTATGGACATAAGTTTGACAAGGAAGGCCGAAGCTTAACCCTTCGGTTGAGAACCTCCAACAGCTGGAATCGAGACAATGCCATTCGAAGAGCCGAAAACACCTTTTTCCAACCTACCGAACGTGAAGAAATCATCAACCAACAAATCACCCGTGACCGAAATGGGGATTCTTGGGAAACTGGGATTTCCTACACCGAGCCTGTGGGAAAAAACGGCCAGTTAGAACTTGAATATGAAATCGGAAATCGCTTGGATGACTCAGATCAGTTGACCTTTGATATTCAAAGTGAAGATCTGAGCAAAGTGGAATTAGATACCGCACTGAGTAATTCCTTTGGAAGTAAATACCTGACTCAGGAATTGGAATTGGGCTATCAATACAAATTGGAAAAATTACAAGTACAGGTGGAAGGTCAATTTCAACATGCTAGACTGAATAATAGTCAAATCTTTCCTGCACCATTTGAATTAGAACGGACTTTCAAAAGCTTCTTGCCTACCGTCCGTTTTGATTACCAGTTTACTGAGTTTACCAATATGGAAATTGACTACGATACAAATGTAGACGCGCCATCAGTTCAACAGTTGCAAACTGCCATTGATAATTCAAATCCGTTGCAACTCAGAACTGGAAATCCAAATTTGAACCAGTCCTATTCTAATCGAATTCGACTACGATTAAGAAGTAGGAATCCTGATACCGATCGATCTTGGTTTGTCTTTGCCCAATCTCGAATCGTTGCTAATACGATAGCCAATAGCTCATTTATAGCGGAAGAACCGACAGAACTTCCGGGTGGTATCATTCTTGAAAAAGGATCTCAACTTTTCCGACCAGTGAATCTGGATGGTTATCAGGACTTCAGATCTTGGGTGAGTTATGGAATGCCGCTGGGCTTTATCAAATCCAATATGAATGTGTATGGCGGTTTGAGCTACAACAAGCGTCCAGGGGAAGTCAATAGTCAATTGAGTTTCAACAATTCGAATCGAATCAGCACGGGTGTATCGATAAGTAGTAACATCAGCGATAAAATTGACTTCAATGTTTCCACTCGTTTTTCTTGGAATAATGTGAACAATACACTGAATCCGGCACTAGACAATAAGTTTTTTAATCAGCGTACGCGCTTGAACTTGAGCTGGATTATTTGGGAAGGGTTGATTTACAGACTAGACTTAAATCACCAAGTCAATACTGGGTTATCCGCGGGATTTGACAATAATTTTTTGTTGATGAATATGAGTGTAGGAAAGAAAATTTTCAAAAATCAGCGCGGTGAGATCTCCTTGAACGTCTATGACCTATTGGGACAAAATGCAAATGTGAGAAGAAATGTCACCGATATCTACATCGAGGATACGCAGACCAATGTACTCAGCAGATACTTTATGCTTTCCTTTTCCTACAACCTCCGCCGATTCAGCAAAGGAATGGATATGGACGACTACAATGAGCTAGTCAATACCGGAGGGGATGATCGAAACTAATTTGATCTAATCGCAGCCCTAATTTCTTTCAGGCTTGTCTTTAACGGTAAGCCTGGCAGCCTTTTAAAGCGAACAATTCGCAGCAATTCTATACGGCGGCTAGTTTTTGCTATTTTTTATTAACTAATTAAAACTTACATTTAGTAGAGTTGCGGGTATCCTTCAAATAGCAAGATATCCGCATGTTTAATTTTTTAGAAAAATGGGCGAAAACTTGATTTCAATCCAGGTCATTGGTAGAAAAATTCTACTCAAAATGCCAAAAAATGAGGAGGACATCTCTCTGGTTAGAACTATTCCCTATGTAAGATGGAATAAATCAGCCTTTCATTGGGAAATCCCCCACTATCCCGGGAATTTAGAAAGGCTCATCGCCTATTTTGGAGATCGTGTGCATTCCATCACCAAATCCGAGGAAATTCCAGTCAATCTACCAGGTCATCCCACAATTCAAAAAGATCAAGTCTTGATGATCCGAACCAATTCAGGTAGGATTAAACTGCTTTTTGGATACCTCACAGAGCTGATCAAGCATATCAAGACTATTCCCTATCACCACTGGGACGCAAAAAATAAATGGTGGACGATACCTTATTCGGAGCAGTTTGAGGAAGAAATAAAAAGGAAAATTGTGGAACTTGGGCTAAGGTGGAAATTTGAGCAAGAGGAGAAAAGCGGAGTGATACCCAAAGCCAGTCCTAAGCTATTTGATACCTATAAAAAATGTCCGGAAGCCTATATTCATAAA